>JAHEYA010000046.1:5517-10527 GCA_023251855.1 Bacteroidota bacterium | reverse complement strand
TCAACCAAAGATATTTTATTGGATTTTGGAGGATCTTCGGTTGAATCTGTTGCTCGTTTTTATAAAAATTTCGGTTCAAAAGATTGTGTATATTTACGATTGAAAAAAAATTCTTTGCCAAGTATTGTGAAGTGGATCAGTAAGAAGAATTAGGCTGTTTGCATTGAATGATTTGTTAATTCAACAATATAACTATTTAATAATTTTGTTATGGTACGTATTATAGGCAATAACAACTCGGTATTTAACCAATTCATTGCCGAAATCAGGGATGAGAATATCCAAAAAGACAGCATGCGTTTCAGAAGAAATATTGAACGTATGGGTGAGATCATGAGTTACGAGATCAGCAAAACTTTTGAGTATGAAACACGTGAAGTAATTACTTCACTTGGTATTGCTAATGTTTCAATGATAAAATCACAACCGGTTATAGCAAGTATTTTAAGAGCCGGTTTACCTTTACATGTTGGAGTTTTAAATTATTTTGATAGAGCAGAAAACGCTTTTATCTCTGCTTACCGAAAGCATCATAAAAATGGTACGTTTGATATTCAGTTGGAATACCTTGCCAGTCCGGAGCTTACTGATAAAGAATTAATTTTGTGCGACCCTATGCTTGCAAGCGGTTCATCAATTGTATTAACCTATAATGCATTGTTGCAACGCGGAAAACCAAGGCACACTCATATTGTAGCAATAATTGCAAGTACTGAAGGAGTTGAATATGCTAGAAAGCAGTTACCCGAGAATGTAACTATTTGGTGTGGTGCTGTTGATGATGAACTAACTGCAAAGGCTTACATTGTACCAGGACTAGGTGATGCAGGTGATCTTGCTTACGGCAAAAAAATATAGCTGAAGTATTACTGATTTTAATTTAAAGGGCTATATTCAGCTGATAAAGAACAGGTTTACTTGGTGAGGCATCATTTTCGAAACTTGCAATCTGGATATTCAAAAGATAAGTTCCATCGCATACGTTATTAGCAACGTAAATCATTTCAGTGATGGTACGATTTAATTTTGTGTTTTTGGGATACTGCCAAAAAGCATGATGTGCCAATAGTTTCCCTCCATCCACTTCTTTATCTACTGAAGGCAAATCAATTAACAAATGATCAATACCCATAGCATCAATCAATTCAGCAGCTTCCTGATGAAGGTAAGGTGGATTTGTACTTGTATAGTGTTTGTTAATTTTTGAAGGACTATTATCTAAAGTACGAATAACAAGAGCTTCCGGACGTTTATCTCCTAAACAATTTTCAATATGCTTTTTAGTAATCAATTGGTCTCCCCCATTTTTTCCAGCCGGCAAAATAGTAATCAACTCCGCAATAAAAAAGAATTTTTTTAAACATTGGTTTATGGTATAATCTTCTTTACTAATATGACCAACACATTCGGTATGAGTACCATTTCCATGAGGATTAAATTGTATATTCCTAAAATTAATTGAAGCTCCTTGCTTTACATCACCCACCCAATCGCCCATATGAACAGGTTCAATTTTTAAAGGAGAACAATGCCATGCATTTACATTTTGTTCTCCAACCCTTAAAGGAATAGAAATATCAATAGGTTTTGAAAGATCTGCTGAGTATGTTTTTCCTTTATAGGTAATTTTTGAAAGCATTTAAATTCGTTTAAATTGTTGCTACATTTTTTCCAACAAAAAATAAATTACTTGCAATCTTGTCTGCAAATAATTTTCCTTTATCAGTTAAAAATAATTTATTGTCTCTGTTCTCAATGTCACCTGTGATACTGTATTTTGACACTTCGTTTAAACAGTATGATAAATAATCTTTGCCAAATTGTTGTTCAATATATTTCAAATCTGTACCCCACATAGTTCGTAACGAAGTTAAAATATATTCGTTGTATTGTTGTGTAGTGTTTAAAATTTCTTTCTCAAAATTTAATTGTTTTTTTTCAAGCGATTGGATATACAGCACATTATTGGAAATGTTCCATTGCCGGCTGTTGACATTATATGAATGAGCTGATGGGCCTAAACCTAAATAGGTTTCCTTTAACCAATAATTACTGTTATGCTTAGAAAAATAATTATTCTTACAAAAATTAGATATCTCATACTGAACAAAATTATTTTTTTTCATTTCTTCCAACATTATTTCAAACTGTTCTGCATTCTTCTGTTCATCAACGTTTTTCATTTTTCCAACTTCAATCAAATGCGCTAATGCCGTTTTAGGCTCTACTGTTAAACAATAGGAGGAGATATGTTTTACTTCCAATTCAAAAGCCGAATATAAATTATGCTTCCACTTTTCATTTGATAAAGTTGGAATACCATATATCAGATCAATGGTAATATTTTCGAATCCTTCATCCTGAGCTGCTTTTACAGTAGATACTGCTTCCTGTGAATTGTGAGCTCGGTTTAATAGTTTTAAATCTTCATCATAAAAACTTTGGATCCCAATACTTAAACGGTTAACAGGAGTGCTTTTTAGTTCTTTTATTTTTTTTGAAACAAGATCATCAGGATTAGCCTCCAACGTTATTTCTGCATCAGTTGCAACTTTAAAATGTTTATGAAGTGTATCAAAAATCTCCATCAGTTCTGATGGAGAAAGTAAAGAAGGGGTTCCTCCTCCGAAATAAATTGTATTTATCTCAGGTGAAAACCCCACACCTGATTGCGGAAACAAGTATTCCTTCTGCAATTCGATCTCTTTTTTCAGAGCCTGCAAAAAAGAATTTTTATTTTTCAAAGAAGTAGAAAAATGGAAATCACAATAATAACACGCTTGTTTACAAAAAGGAATATGAATGTATATACCTGCCATTGTTTATTTATTCAAAACAATCCGGAAGGTTGTGCCTTTATCAATTTCGGAGCTTTTTACAAAGATTTCTCCTGAATGGTAATTTTCTATAATCCGCTTGGTAAGAGACAAACCAAGCCCCCAACCACGTTGTTTGGTGGTAAAACCGGGTTCAAAAACAGTTTTATATTTTGATTTCGGAATTCCTTTTCCGGTATCCGAAATATCGATATAAACAAATTGTGTTTGATCAGTAAGAGTTATTGTTATCGCACCATTTCCTACCATTGCATCTACGGCATTTTTACATAAATTTTCAATTACCCACTCAAACAATGGAACATTTAATTGAGCAAATACTTCTTTTTGATTTCCTGTATCTATTGTAAATACAATATTTTTAGATGTTCTTAATTTAATATAACTAATTGAATCTTTTAACACGTTCACAAGATCTACTTTGTCTAACTTAGGAACAGAGCCGATTTTTGAAAAACGTTCGGTAATTGTTTCCAGACGTTTTATATCTTTTTCAATTTCAACTGTTGTCTCAGAATCCAACCCTTTTGATTTTAGATATTCTAACCAAGCGATCAATGAGGAAAGCGGTGTTCCCAGCTGATGAGCAGTTTCCTTTGCCATACCCACCCATACCTGATTTTGTTCCACTTTTCGTGCAGTGCTGAACAACAAATAAGCAACTAATAAAAACAGGCCAACAACGCCAAACATAACAAAAGGATAATACTTAAGTTGCGTTAACAACATTGATTCCTGATAAAAAATATAACTTTTGCTACCATCCCCGAATTCCACTTCAATAGGCTGATTTTTTGCTGCCATATCAGTTATCACGGTTTTTAAAAAAGGAATATCTTTTATTTTTAAAGAATCGATATTCCCGGAAGCAATTACATTTATTTTTGTTGAATCGGTATAAATAACAGGTACTGATGATGAATTCACTGCAACTTCAGAAATAAATGATTTCACCAGATCGTCAAATACATTTTTTAATTCAGAAAAAAGTTTAGAGTCCTGATAGTATAAATAATTTTTTTTCCCTTTATAAATATTTATTTCAATAGGCTCCTGGGCAATACGCATGGCCATCATCTGGCTTCTCAAATAGGCAGTATCCTTTTCCTTTTCAGGATCTAAATTCCTTGAGGTAATTGGTTTTTCCTTTTCATCAACTAATATTACCGGAACTGTGGTATTATCAGAAACAACTTTAAGAACAAAACCATAATCACTTAAATCCCTTGACAATTGCCTTGTTGCTTCTGCCCACAACTGAACTTTTTTGCGTTCTTCCGTTTTTATTTTATTAAATAATTCGTTGGTATATTTTACAAGGTTGGCTTTTTTCTGAACCGCATCAGCCCATAATTTTACCTTTTTACGTTCCTCTTGAGCTATTTTATTGACTAAAATATTAGTATACCACAAAGTAGCTCCAACAATAACAATAGCGGCTATAAAAAGCCATAATTTCCATCGCTGTTTTTTAGAGTAAATATTCACCTAATTGTTTTTTTTGATTCGGATTGCGAATTTAGCGCTTTTTATTGAAATGGCTTAAAAATGGCAACCTCTTGGGTCTCTGGTAAATTCAAAAAATTTAAAAATCATCTTCCTCTTCTTTCTTTGGTTTTTTCAATACTTTTTTCTCTTCTGCCCTCTTGTCTTCCTCATCCCATTTGATAATAAACTTAGACTCATCTTCTTTCGAGACTTTTGTTTTAATATGTAAAGTTGTATCTTTTTTAAACAGTCCGAACTCTTCTTTTAGTACTAATTTTAACGTTTGTTTTTCAATCTTCAAATTTTGTTTTATATTTTGTATCGCGCTTTTCGAATCGTATTTAATGATTGGATTATCCGTTGTTCCTGTCATTGATAAAAAAATATTGATCCTTCCTAATCCATCATCTTCTACCTTCCCCAATTCATCATTCTTCTCCCCTGTCGTGTGAGACTTCTTTGCCTTTTTAGCTAATAACTCATTTAACGACAATTTTATTTTATACTCGATCTCATTATTGAAATTATGGGTACCTGAAATAGTAAGATTGATTGCACTCGACTTAATTTCCATTTTAGGAATAGTGATTATTTTGTTTTTGATTTCAAACTGATTTTTAAGTGTCGCAAAACGAATTGTTGCCAATTCATTCAAATCGATAAAGCGTGAAAGGCTTTTCATTGC
>JAHEYA010000046.1:1558-5493 GCA_023251855.1 Bacteroidota bacterium | reverse complement strand
TTTAATATTTTTATCTGTGATTGCTTTTTGTCCAAAATTTTCAAATGCAACAAACATTTTATTTATGTTAATTTTATTCACCTCTGAAAAACAAGTCACCAATAGCTTTGTTGAATCGCTACCATCTATCAATCCGCTGGTAGTAATGTTTCCATCCATTGTAGAAAAAACAATAGGGTCGGCAGTGAATTTTTTATCTTTCAGTTTAACAATCCCTTTAATATCGGTTGCTTCAAATTTTCTGAAAATCAAATGTTTAATTTCAGTCGTCAGATTTGCATCAATATGTTCCGAGAATTTGAGTTTATATTTGCTTTTGTTTGAACTACTTTCGTCCTTATTGGCAAGTATTTCATTCAAATTAATGTTTTTCGAATTTAATGTTGCATCAATTGTAATATCCTGATCTTTTTTCAAAATAAAATTCACACAATTTCTGAAAACTCCTTTTAACTCAAAATCACTACTCGAAACATTTCCAGTCATTCTGTTTACTTCCAAATCATTATTATCAAATTTAAAATCACCATTGATATTAGCAAAAAGCAACACATCATTTTTTAACTTTATGTTTGTATTGATTAGTGCTAAACTACCTGTTGTTATTATATTTTGATAGTTAGTAGCATTAAATTCTTTTTCTTCTCCTGAAAATTCTGCATCAATTTTTAACTGCCCTGAAATCGTTTCTAAAGTATCAATTTTTATAAATTTTTGTAATTCTTCTAAACTAATATCTGCCTTTATTTTAGCGGAGATTAGTGGTTTATTCAAATTATGAAATGACAATTCTCCTGAAACAGAGCCCTGATCAATAATTGCTGAAAATGAACTTAATTCTAATGACGAGTTTTCTGAATTATCCTTATCTCCATTAAAAAAATGTCCTTTTAAATTTACATTTTTTAAAATAAAATTATTTTTCACCTGAGTAATTTCCGCATTTTTAATTCCAAATTCAGCAGTTATTTGAGGTATCTTATTTTTTGATATACTACCCTGTACTATTGAATTGAAATAGAACTCACCTGAACTTTCATACTCATTTATTTTGCTTTTGTATTTATTGGGAATCAATGACAATACCGATTTGATATCCATATTTTTTCCTTTGATACCTAAGTTCACAACAGCTTCATCAGTTGCTGAAATAACATTTCCCAAAAGCTCAAATGTCAAATTTTCAATTTTTATTTTACTCGTTTTAATTTTATAGGAAGCTATTGAATTATCAACATTCAAAGCCAATTCAGCATGAATGTTTTTATTTTTCAAAAATGTTGTTTTATTAATTTTGATATGGTCAATCAACATATCTGTTGATGTTTCCAAAGAATAGTTTTGATTTGAAAATTTACCTGAAAGTTTACTTTTTTCAATAAATACATTAATACTTTTTTTAGTTTTTCGATCTATAAAAGAAAACTGAATTTTATTTAATTCGATTTTTTCTAATGCAAAAGAAAAAGCTGTAGAACTACTATCAGAACTCGGTTTCCAGAAATGGTAATTATCATTTCCGTTTTTATCAATCCGGATTTTCAAATCAACATCATCCACTTTTAATCTTTTGATTCCATATTTTTTCTTGAAAATATCAACTATATTAAACTGAAATGAAATTCTTCCAGCGTTAAATAAAGTATCTTTTTCCGAGCCTTCAACTGCATCAAGGGCTTTTACATTTTTGAAATCAACTGAGGCATAAGGAAAGTTTTCAAGTACAGTAAAGTCAATGTCTTTACCTTCAATAATTATTATTGTATTGAGCTGTTGATTTAATTGAGTTATAATAAGATCTTTCACTTCATTTTGGTAATACTTCCCAATAATAAATGCACCACTTAAAATAATAATAAACAGGATAAAAAAGAAAATTATGAAACGCCACAAAACACGAAATAGTAGTGACGATTTTTTTTCGGACGGAATTGGTGGGCTTACATTGTTTTCGCTGTCCATGGAGGAAGTCTATATCATCAACAAAACAGATTGATAAAAATTGTTGTGTTTTAAGATTTTTTAAAGTTTATGCGGATTAATGGTTTTCAATTCACTAATATTTTTAAAATCAGAAATATTTCTGGTAATCAATGTAAGGTTATATACAAGGGCAGTAGCGGCAATAATGGCATCGCCAAGTTTTAGTTTTTTGTGTTTTCTGCGAAGTTGAATAGCCTGTATGGCAATCGTTTCATCTAATGGCAAAACAGAAGCGGCATTTACAAACTCTTCCATTGCTTTAAGTTTAGCAGGGAAATCTGCAAAACCAAGCACTTCTATTTTTACCACAACGGAAATCAAAAAGTCGGAATCAAAAAGCTGTTCTACAAAATCACTTCCTTTAGATGAAAGGCTATTGGCGGTATAATCAATAATAACATTACTGTCAATTAAATGTCTCTGTCCCATTCGTTGCGAGCTTTTTTTAAGTATTGGTGATATCGTTCAGCTTGCTCGGTACTTAATAGTCCTTTGAAACGGGCTGCCTTATTTATTTTTGAAGGAAGCTCTTCAATGAGTTCTTCTACAGCGTATAACAGCACTTCTATTTTTTTACCAACATAGCTTTTAGGTACATTGATGGATACACGTTGTTTATCCGGAGTTATAATAGTTCGTATCATAATGTTTGATATTACACTTAAGAGTAAAACATTTCAGATTTACTTTATATAATCTGCTTTTACAAAGATACAAAAACTTTAATCAGATAAAATTTTTCTATGAACAGAGGGTGTACTTTTAGAGATGCTTATTGACTATACAAAGGTTATTTAAAAATAAAAGCGGAATAGCAATGAAGGCTTATTTTATCAATAACGGAATTGGATAAGTTATAGTTTAATAAACTAAATCCTCGCAATTTTTACTCCCTTTACCTTTGAAATACTTGGTTATGGAATTGAACAAAAAAATAGCAAAAAAAATAAAAGATGCAGTAAAAAAACTGATGCTTCGGCTCAGATTATTTTATATGGTTCGCGTGCACGTGGCGATGCTAAAAGCGATTCTGACTGGGATATACTTATTTTAGTGAACAAACCTACGGTCTCTATCAAAGATGAACAGGTGTTCAGACATAAACTTTACGATGTGGCATTAGAAACAAATCAGTGCATTTCTACTTTTGTGTATTCAAAAAACGAATGGAATACTAAATTTTCTATAACCCCTTTGTATGAAAATGTTACAAGAGAGGGAATTTATTTATGAGTACAGATAAAACGGACTATATAAAGTATCGCTTAATACGTGCCAAAGAATCTTTAAAAGAGGCGCAATTGCTTGCTGAGAATAAAGTATAAGTATAAATTAAAGATTACTGTTATTATTATTTCGGTATTTACATTAGCAAAATGCACAAACAGCAAACGAGAAGAACAAAATTATTCTCAGTTTTTAAATAATGGAGCATTAACAATTTCTTTCGATAATGGGTCAGGTTCAAATGAAGACAATGTAAAACTATATTTCAAATTTGAAAATGGTCAAATAATTCACTACTCCTCCAATGTAAGAAGATTTGATTTGCAAAAAGATTTATATGGAACTACAGTGTATGATGCAAGGTTTACTAATGTTATTGAAAAAAACAATAAGTTTATTGTAGCCTCTCCAACAAACAAAGGAGCTTACGATTCTCCTGATTGGCATAATGAATTGCAAATAGGGATTCCTAATTTAAAATCTTTTTCTGGGGTTAATGATACATCATTGTATGGCATCATATCTGTTTTTGAAAGCAGTTATGATTTTGAAAAAAGAGAATCGGTTCCATTAATCAATAGATACAAGGCAAAATTTGAAATACGGCCATTTCATTAAATAAAACATCTAAAAGTCAGCAGTTGTCGTGTCTCCACTATCAGAAAACGAAAAAAGAACTCTCTCTAAATTTTTCTACAAGATCAAATATCCTTACCTTTGTTGTG
>JAHEYA010000046.1:0-1548 GCA_023251855.1 Bacteroidota bacterium | reverse complement strand
TGCCAAACTAAAATCTGATTTTCACAAACTTATTGATGCAATTGATAACGAAACAATTCTTAAAAGTTTCCTTGTTGCAATGAAAGATTATGTAAGCCCTGCAAAAAGAGGGATTGATATAATTGATGAATTGACAGATAAACAGCAAAAGAGATTAAAACAATCACTTGAACAACACAAAACAGGTAGAATCATTACCAATGAGCAAATGAAGAAAGAAATAAGGCAATGATCCATTGTATTTCTTATCTTTGAATAAACAAAAAACACATCTGCAATGACAACAATGCTTGTAAATATTCCTGAGAAAGAGAAATCGTTTTTCGTGGCGATGTTAAAAAAACTGCGCTTTAAATCAAAAATATTATCTGAGGAGGATAAAGAAGATATATGGTTGTCAAAAATGATGGATGAAGCTGAAGAAGAAGGGGGCGAAGTCTTGGAAGAGGAAATTTTTAAAGTTTTGAAGGGCGAAATTCATTAATGTTGTAACAAAACAAACTCTCATGCTAACAAAAAAAAACGTAATTAAATCTATCAAAGAGCTTCCTGAAAAATTTTCTGTGGAAGAGGTAATTGATAGAATTATCTTGTTGCAAAAAATTGATCTCGGTATTGAGCAATCAATTGCTGGCAATGTTCATTCAACTGCAAGTGCAAAAAGTAAATTGAAAAAATGGTTGAAGTAAACTGGACAACTCAGTCATTGGTTGATATAGAAAATATCGCAAGTTTTATTGCCAAAAATTCAGAAAAATACGCTAAGATTCAGGTTCAACGATTTTTTGAGAGAGCCAACGTTTTAGAAACAGCCCCACTTCTTGGCAGAATTGTTCCGGAACTAAATAACAAAACCATAAGAGAGTTGATAATAGGCAATTACCGGATTATATACCGACTAGTCAATAAAAAACATATTGATATTCTTACAATTCATAGTAGTTTTATGGTGTTGCAAAACTCTCGGGCTTTCAAAAAACAGTAAACCTTATTCCCCGCTAATCATTTTCAACATTCCTACTTCAGCCTCTGTTAAAAGCCTCCAGCGCCCACGTGGCAAATCTTTTTTTGTTAATGAACCAAACATTACTCTGTCCAGCTTGCGAACATTATAACCCATGTGTTCAAATATTCTGCGAACAATGCGGTTTTTACCTGAATGTATCTCCACACCTACAAGTGTTTTATCGGCTCCACCACCTGCATAAGAAATTTCATCTACTTTAATTGGACCATCTTCCAGCTCAATACCCTCAGCTATTTTATCCAGATCACTATGTTTTAAAGGTTTATTCAGCTCCACATGATATATTTTGCGAACGCCAAATCGTGGATGGGTTAATTTTTTTGTGAGGTCGCCATCATTGGTAAACATCAGCAAACCTGTGGTAGCTCTATCTAAACGACCTACCGGATAAATACGCTCGCGATAAGCACCCTGCATTAATTCTAAAACCGTTTTCCGATTTTGTGGATCATCAGCAGTAGTAATATAATCTTTGGGTTTGTTCAAAATGAAATACACCAATCGCTCTTTTTTTAAAGTCT
>JAHEYA010000333.1 GCA_023251855.1 Bacteroidota bacterium | reverse complement strand
AAAACCGGGATTAGGAACTAAATTTTTTCCGACTTGTTGAGCAAAAGAATTTAGATAAAGTACAATTGAAATGAAAACAAAAACAATTGCTCTCAAAACCAATTTTATACTTTTTGTTGACGAATTCATTGTTACAGTTTGTTTTTGAAACTATGCAATTTCATTATAAGAATTTAGTTTGCACAAACATCCTTTTTGACCTCACCCCCAGCCCCTCTCCAAAGGAGAGGGGGGAAGAATACTGCTTATATTTAGAATCTAAATTCTTTAATTGTATCTACAAAACAAATTACTTTATCCTTGTCAATATCAGGATAGATACCATGTCCGAGGTTTGCAATATGCTTTTGCGGACCAAATGTTTTAAGCATTTTTACAGTTTCTTTTTTTATAGTTGCGTAATCTGCATACAATAAACAAGGATCCATATTGCCTTGCAGCGTTTTTGAATCACCGATCATTTTACGTGATTCCAGAATATCAACAGTCCAATCCAAACCAATAACATTACAATTTAATTTTCCCATTGATACGCGTGCAAAATGAGCATCCTTGGCAAAAACAGTAAGAGGCACTTCAGTAATTGCATTACATATTTGAGAAATATATTTCATTGCAAATTCATCATATTGTTCAGGAGATAATACACCGGCCCAACTATCAAAGAGTTGCAACATATCCACTCCTGCGGCAATCTGACCTTTCAAATAATTAATTGTACTGTCTGTAATTTTTTGCAATAACTGGTGAGCAAGAGCAGGTTGAGCATATAAAAATTTTTTCGCTTGAGAGAATGTTTTGCTTCCACTGCCTTCTATCATGTAAGCAAAGATTGTCCAAGGAGCGCCAGCAAAGCCAATAAGAGGAACACGATTATTGAGTCCGCTTATAGTAAGTTTTATTGCATCCATTACATAATGCAAATCAGGAGCTTCAGCAATTCTAAGCTGAGCAATATCAGCAGATGTTTTAACAGTTTTTTCAAACCAAGGACCTTTGGCTTCAATCATTTGAAAAGGCAGTCCCATTGCTTCAGGAATAACCAATATATCAGAAAAAATTATTGCTGCATCAACACCTAAACTATCAACCGGCTGAATAGTTACTTCACAAGCAAATTCAGGTGTTTCCACGAGTTCTTTAAAACCTTTCATTTTTGCACGCACTTTTCTATACTCCGGTAATACTCGTCCTGCCTGGCGCATCAGCCAAACAGGAGTACGTTCAACTTTTTCACCTCGTGCTGCTCTTAGAATCAAATCATTTTTTATGGCCATACAAAAAAAGTTTAAAGTTTAAAGTTAAAAGCTAAAAGTTTAAATTTTGAAATCAAATTTAAAATTATTTCGGATGATACACACGCGTAGCTATTTTCAGCACTTTTGATTTATCCAGATAAACCGGTTTAGTTAATTGTTTACTGTATAATGTCATTTGATCATTAAAGTGCGGGCTTTCTTTTCTTCGTGATTCACCGTAAGGCACAACTGTTTCATAGGTATTTCCATTTTTAGAAAATTTAGCGAACATAATAAATGAATCGCCATTTTGTGCTTTTAAAGAACCATCGTTTGTTTCATCACTTACCATTGCCATAAGGCATTCGGGCAAACCGGCAACAGGAAAAGTTTTATCACCACGAATCAAACGCTGTACATCACCAAAAGGAACATCAATCGTTTTATGATACTTAATTAATTTATTTTTTGAATCACGAATTGCTTCTATCAATAATGGAGTATCGTATTCAATACCTGTTTCCAATTCATTATATGCCGCTTTTTTCTTCTTAAATAAATAATTAAAAGTGTATGCCGCTAAAGCTGCATCCTTGTTAGCAGCAGTTCCAGAAAAATTCCATTTTTTCAATTTAGTGATCGCATCTGCAATATCAGGATAGTCAGCCTCTTTAAGAGCGTATACCGGTTTAAAAGTTTTGTAAATACCACCATCATTTTTAGGATAGGTGCAATCATATTTTATATTTTTAAATTCCTGAAAAGTGATTTTACTTTTTTGCGCTATCAATTCGTTAAAGCGCAAATCACGGTTATTGGTCCTGTTCCAGCTATAACCTGATTGTTTATCGAAAGCATCTTCGGGAGGATTTTCATTTGATGCAGTACAACGAAATGGAGTATTATTGGTGTTATATAGATATCCGCAATCGGGCCGATTTTTTTGTGGCAACTCACTCATAAAATAAAATTTATCCCAATATGTTTTTGATGTATTGCCGGGAACAACTTTTTGCCAGTTGAATTCTGGATTTCTACGTGGTAGCAGGGCATTGAACAAATAATTGATATTGTCCGTTTCATCAGCATACATAAAATTAAATAACGGAATACCTTGCATTTGCATAGCAGCATTAAAAGTCATTAATTCTTTTGCTTTAGCCACATTAAACCATTGTTCTGCAGCTTTAATATTAAACATGGTATTAAATCGCATTGCATATACACCTTTATCGGTGCGGTATGCAGGACCATATATTGACCACAGCGCTTCCTTTTTTATTTTGATCTTTCCAAATTTCAATTTTACTTTCAAAGGAACTTTTCGAACTTCAAAATCATACCAATCTCCATCAAATTTATATTGATTTTTATTTTTAGGATTTATCTCCATTTGATAGATATCAACATAATCGGGCCAATTAAAAGTAACTGCCCAACCTGCATGTTCATTACAACCCATTGCAGGCGATATCATTCCCGGCACCAAAGCTCCATAAACATTCAAACCCTGATCGCTGCAAAGATGGGCTTCATACCACGAAGCTTGTCCTTCCAAAGGTACATGAGGATTGATTAACAAATAAGTGGAGCCATCAGCAGTTATCTTTGAATTCATCGCAATTTCATTGGATCCTGCACTGGCATTAAAAATATAATCATCCGGTTTACCTTTGATGATATACTCCAAAGCCCTTGATACACCTACCATACTGGTAAGTATCAGGTGATAACCAATCAACATATCTTTTGCTGTGATGGGGAAAATATTTTTTAATTTTATTTCTTCCGGATGAGCAGCTGCATACGCATTGAGTCCGGCAGCATAGGCTTGAAGGTTTGTTTTAAAATCTGGAGTCACATCATTTTCATAATATTTATTTACCGTTTCTTTTGCTTTAATAAACTGTACAAAATAATCGGTTGCAGCACCTTTTTTACCGGATAATTCACCCATACGAGCCCGTGTAGCGATTAAAATTAATTGTATGTGTTCGAAATCATCTTCACTGTGTGCCCAAGCCAAGCCATAAGCAACACCCGCATCGGTTGGTGCAAATATATGAGGCACACCAAATGTATCTCTGGCAATGGTTATATTGTTTGGATCTACTTGTGAAAAGCAGATGGTATAGAAAACAGAAAAAAACAAAAACAAATGGGTGCGCATATTTTTAATTTGTCAGTAAAATTAACAAAATAGATTTGGGGTGTGTATTACAAATTGCACAATTTTATTTCGCCCCGTACGCTTGCGCTGAAGCTTCAGCGTAGGCGCATGGGGCTTGATATTCGTGGGTGTTCACATTTCTACCAATATTTTATCCCTACTGGAAATGTCAGTATTTAAGGAATAACTCAAAAATTTTAATAATCCCGAAGGGATTAAATATGAATGACCGCAGGTGAAACCTGCGGAAAAAGAAAACACAAACAATATTGAACCCCAATGGGGTTCAATATATTCAACCCATTCTGGGTTGTATGAATTGCTTTACCCTTTTCTCCTCCGATTGCATCGGAGGTTATTCATATTTAAGCCCTTCGGGCTTAAATAAT
>JAHEYA010000045.1 GCA_023251855.1 Bacteroidota bacterium | reverse complement strand
AAAACAAAATAGGAGAGAAATGTGGTAATAATTTTTTTTTGGAAAAGCCATTCTGCAAGTAGTCTGGCTTTATCAGCATCAGCGAGAAAACTTTTTATTGCCTGGCCGGTCATCCAAAGTTCACCATTTTTTGAGATGCCATTATAAAAATAAATTATTCCAATTTGAAAAATCAGAGCAAATGCAAAAGGGGATTTCCATTCATAGCCTTCAGCGCCACTCCCGGCATGATTGGATTTATTAGTGAAAAATGAAAAATGAGCACTGGAAGGAACAATTGCAAGCCAAAACAACATTACAGACGCAATCATTTCCCATCCAAAATATAATAAACTGTAGCGATGAAAAAAAAGGCTGAACATAAAACAACCGGTAATAGCCATTAAACGAGGATAAAAACCAATAGCAAGCAATATCATAACAAGAATCAATAGCCAAATGAAAAGCTTCATTAAAAAATCAGATTGAATAAAAAAGATACCGGTGAATCCTTTGTAAAAGGCTTGATAATCGGTAGCAAAGGCGTTTCCGAGAATACCTGATTCGGGACTGTATATATCGTTGAAATTGCCCAGTACAATGAATAAAAATTCGAAAGCAATAAACAGGGCAAGAATTACTCTAAAGGCAGCTATGGAGAGGGAATCGATGCCGTAGATTTTTTTCATTGGGGGCTTCGTTTTGGGAATAAAATATTTGTAAATAACGTTGATGGGGTTATTTGTCACAAAATATAAAATAGACCCAGAAAGCAACTATTTGCGCATATTTACAGGTTTTATCTTGATGTATTGTTGTCAAAACTTTATTGAAAGTTGTAAGCGCCCTCCCAAACCAAGTTCAACTATTTTTTGAAGTGTAGAAAAGCGCACTTCTTTAATGTTGTTTTCAATTTTTGATATATAAGATTTTGTTGAACCCACTTTTTCGGCCAACTCTTCCTGGGTCAAACCTTTTTCAAGCCTAGCTTCATGGATCATTGCGCCCAATTTAAAATCCTGATATCCTTTGTCAAATTTGTCCCGTTTAGGTGTCCCTTTTTTTCCATATTGCTCATCAATCAGTTGAGCAAGTGTCTTTGTGTTATTTTTTGTTTTCATAATAGTCCTCCATTATTTTAAGTGCTTTTGTAATTTCTTGTTTTGGTGTTTTCTGAGATTTTTTTTGAAAGCCATTTGCTAAAACTACTAATTTCCCGTCGTCAAAAAAACAGAATATTCTAAAAATATCATTTCCAAGTTGAACACGAATCTCGTAAAGGCTATAAGCTCCTTCAATATGTTTTAAATAGGTCTCTGGAACTTGTTTCACATCCTCTATCAATAAAAATGTCCATGCAATTTTGTCTTTAACTTTTTGTCGTTGTTTGAGGAGAAAATCTTCAAAGTAATTTTTGTAAGTAATAATTGTTCTATATTTTGTTGTTCCACTCACGATGCAAAGATATGAAAAGTTTCCCTAAAGCGAAACATTGTTTTTTATGTGCTAAAAAATTGAATTGGTTAAAAAAAAATCTCCTGAACTTCTTTGAAATTCAGGAGATATAATCAAAAAGAAAAATACTATTTACTAAGCTTCAGCCGGAAAAGGAACAATTGAAACGTATGATTTGTTATCACGTTTCTTTTTAAATTCAACAGTACCATCAATTAAAGCAAAAAGGGTATGATCTTTACCGATTCCCATGTTTGCACCAGGGCGGTGTTTAGTACCTCTTTGACGAACAATAATATTTCCTGAGATAGCCAATTGGCCACCAAAAATTTTAACGCCTAAGCGTTTGCTATGTGATTCGCGGCCGTTATCTGAACTACCCGCACCTTTTTTATGAGCCATTTTAAATAAGTTAAAAGTTAAAAATTAGAAAGTCAAAAGTATGCATTTGAGCATACACTGTTTAATTATTCAGTTGCTTTTTTCTTTGTAGCTGATTTTTTTGGAGCAGCTTTTGCTACTGCCTTTTTAGGTGCTACAGCTTCTACGGTTTCAACCACTTCGGCCTTAGCTACTGTTTTAGGAGCTTTTTTTGCAACAGCTACTTCATCTTTCAATGTTTCTCCTTTTGCCAAAACTCCTTGAATAAGGATTTGCGACAGTTGCTGACGGTGACCATTTGATTTTTGGTAACCTTTTCTACGTTTTTTCTTAAATACGATGACTTTGTCACCTTTTAAATGGGAAAGTACTGTTGCAGCTACTTTCGCACCATCTACAGAAGGGGTTCCTATTTGAACTTTTCCATCAGTATCGATCAACAAAACATTGTTGAACTCTACTTTTGACCCTTCGCTAGCTTCTAGGCGGTTTACATAGACTTTAGTTCCACGTGATACCTTAAATTGTTGCCCGGCTATTTCTACGATTGCGTACATTTTAAATTGGGTTATTGGTTAATACTATCCAAGTAAATCTTGGGGGCACGAAAGTAAGCAAATATTTTGTTTTGGCAATGATTTCTCTGCTTTTTTAAAAAAATTGCACAAATCGTATTTATTATTATCTTTGCATCCCTTTTATTTAAAAGGTAAAACAATTATTAACCAAATAAAAATCAAAACAATGCTAAAACATTATGAAACCGTCTTCATCATGACTCCCGTTTTGTCTGAAGAACAGGCAAAGGAGACGGTAAGTAAGTACAAAAAGATGCTTACAGACAATGGCTGCAAAATTGTTACCGAAAAAGCTTGGGGTTTACGCAAGTTGCAGTATCCGATCCAGAAAAAAACAACTGGATTTTATTACATGTTCGAATTTAAAGCACCTTCTACCTTTGTTGGAGAATTGGAAGTTGCTTACAAGCGAGACGAACATTTATTACGTTTTTTAACTGTTGCACTTGACAAACATGCAATTGCTTACAGTGAAAAAAGTAGAAACAAAGCAAAAGCAGTAGCAACCGCTTAATCAATCAAAAAAGTAGAAAAAAATGTCAGACAAATCAGAAATCAGATATCTTGCACCTCCCACAGTGGATGTAAAGAAAAAGAAATATTGCCGTTTCAAAAAAAGCGGAATCAAATACATTGATTATAAAGATCCCAACTTTTTATTAAAGTTTATCAATGAGCAAGGTAAAATTTTACCACGCAGATTAACAGGAACATCAGTAAAATATCAACGTAAAGTATCAAAAGCAGTAAAGCGTGCACGTCACTTAGCTCTATTGCCTTATGTTGCAGATATGTTAAAATAAAAATAAAACATGGAAGTAATTTTAAAACAAGACGTTAAAAACCTTGGATACAAGGATGACGTTGTAAAAGTAAAACCGGGTTATGGAAGAAATTTTTTAATTCCGAAAAGTTTAGCAGAAATAGCAACTCCTTCATCAAGAAAGATGTTGACCGAAACAGTAAAACAACGTGCTTTTAAAGAACAAAAAGTAAAAGCCGCTGCTGAAAATACTGCCGCTAAGCTAAAAGAGATGATCGTAAAAGTAGGTGCCAAAGTTGGTGAATCCGGAAAAATTTTCGGTTCAGTAACTTCAGTGCAGTTGGCTGATGCAATTAAAAAATTAGGTTATGATGTGGACAGAAAAAACATCACTATGAGCGAAGAGGGTGTTAAAGCCATTGGAACTTATACTGCTGAAGTCCGTTTCCACAAAGAAATAACCGGAACCGTTACATTTGAAGTAGTTCAGGAGTAATACAAATTCCAACGAATTACGAATTCCAACGAATTACGAATTCCAACGAATTACGAATTTTATACGAAAAATACGAATTACGAATTCCGGCGAATTATTAATTTAAACGAAAAATACGAATTACGAATGATTTTTATTCGAGTTCGTATTTTTCGTTTTTTATTTATAGTTATACTGAGAAAATATTATAACCAATGAACGACCAATCAATCACTATAAGGGAAGCTCAACAAAAAGTTGATGAGTGGATAAAAAAAATTGGTGTACGTTATTTCAATGAGTTAACCAATATGGCTGTACTTACTGAGGAAGTAGGAGAAGTGGCACGTATTATATCCAGGCAATATGGAGAACAGTCGTTCAAGAAAAAAGAAAAGGACAAACATCTTGAAGATGAATTGGCCGATGTTTTATTTGTAGTGATCTGTCTAGCTAACCAAACAGGCGTTGATCTTACAAAAGCTTTTGAAAAAAATATGGAGAAAAAAAGTAAACGCGATAAGAAAAGACACAAAGGGAATAAAAAATTGAGCAGCAAAAACTAAATAAGTTCAGTGGTTATAGGGAAGTATATTAATGCTGAGAAGGACTGATTAAATAGGTTTTTCAGTTTTATTTGAGAAAGATTTTCCGGTATCTATTTTATTAATTTTTCCGTACGCAGCGCAACGTTCGTGGTGGGCTTTGCAAGAAGTCATAACAGCGCCAACAAAAACAACTGATAGAAGAATTACAAAAAACTTTTTCATAGGAGTCGGATAAAATTTCTATTTACAATATCTTTGAGAGTACAAAGTTATGATAATTCTTAATTTAAGCAAATGAATTCAGGAATTTTTTAATAAAAATATACTAAAACCACTTCTAATCATAGTATTTTCGAGTTTAAAATTTTTATTGAACCTATGAATACCTCAACTGTTGCAATACATAAAAGCTGGAAAGAAGCATTGAAAGAGCAATTTTCGGTTTCTTATTTTTTGAAATTAAAAGAATTCCTTGTAGCCGAGAAAAGCCGAGGTCCAATATTTCCTCCGGGAAATCGGATTTTTGCAGCATTTGATCATACCCCCTTTGAAAATGTGGAAGTTGTAATTATTGGGCAAGACCCCTATCATAATAGGGGACAAGCGAATGGTTTGTGTTTTTCGGTGAGTACAGGAGTAGCAAAACCACCTTCACTAGTGAATATATTTAAAGAGTTGCAAACAGATATGGGAATTCCAATTCCACAAACCGGCAACTTAGAACCCTGGGCAGATCAAGGAGTTTTGTTGCTCAATGCAACTTTAACTGTTAGAGAAGGAGAGGCAGGTTCACATCAGGGCAAGGGATGGGAGACATTTACAGACGCAGTTATTAAAACAATATCAGATCAAAAAAAGGGTGTTGTTTTTTTATTGTGGGGGCGGTTTGCTCATACAAAAGAAGAGTTGATCGATAAAGAAAAACATTTTATTTTAAAAGCCGCACACCCATCCCCATTGGCCAGAGGAGCATTTTTTGGGAATAAACATTTTTCAAAAACAAATGAGCTGCTTATTAAGCAGGGGATGAAGCCGATTGATTGGAGGATTGAAAAATAAATGAAAAATTTGCTAAGCAATACCTTCTTCCAAACTGAAACTATTTAAGTATTTCCATTAATGAAAAAAACACCTCTAACAGGGTTTGAAACCCTGTCAGGGAAACTAACAAACTGCTTGTCAAACAGGGGTTAGAGGCGATTGATTGGAGGATTGAAAAAAATAAAAAATTTGATACTTTAATACCTTCTTCCAAAACTGAAACTACTTAAGTATTCTCGTTAATAAAAAAAATACCCCTAAAGGGTTTGAAACCCTGTCAGGGAAACTAACGAACTGCCCGTTAAACAGGCAAAGAAGCCGATTGATTGGAGGATTGAAAAATAGAATTCAAAAGAAGAAGTAATTAGTTCAAATAACTTTTTGCTTTCTCTAAAGCCTTTACAATGCCTTGTGAATTATTGCCTCCGGCAGTTGCATAAAA
This sequence comes from Bacteroidota bacterium, assembly GCA_023251855.1. Taxonomy (GTDB): domain Bacteria; phylum Bacteroidota; class Bacteroidia; order 2-12-FULL-35-15; family 2-12-FULL-35-15; genus 2-12-FULL-35-15. The sequence goes on along the minus strand of JAHEYA010000045.1, from coordinate 4,919 downwards.
TGGTTGTCCGCCACCACTACCTTGAATTTCTTTTGCAATTTCACGAACAATGTTGCCGGCATTCAAGCTTTTGTCTTTTACTAAATTGTCAGAAATAATAATTGATAAACTTGGTTTGCCTTTAATATCAGCACCAAGCACCATAAATAAATTATCAATTTGGTTTCGTAAATCGAATGAAAGATCTTTGATAACATCAGCAGAATCAAGCTCAATATGTTCTGCAATAAAATTTATTCCGTTAACGATCTGTTTTTTTGCGAGTAGATCTATTTTTATTGTTTTTGCTTTTTCACGAAGCATTTGATCTACTTGTTTTTGCAGATCGGAATTCTGCTCCATCAAGCTTTGCAAGCTTTTTAAAACATCCTTTGGATTTTTAAGTAATGATTTTACATCATGCACTAATGCAGCTTGCTGATTAAAAAATGCTTCTGCCTTAACAGAAGTGATCGCTTCAATACGTCTGATTCCTGCAGCTACAGCGTATTCGGAAGTTATTTTAAATAAACCAATTTGTCCGGTTGCCTGCACATGTGTACCACCACATAACTCAATCGAATAATTTTTATCGAATGTAACAACACGAACCACATCACCATATTTTTCTCCAAATAAAGCCATAGCAGCTGTTTTTCGGGCATCTTCAATTGACATTTCTTTTATATCAGATGAAATATTCTCACGTATTTTTTTGTTCACCAGTGATTCAATTTGTGCAATTTCTTCGTCAGTTACTTTAGAGAAATGTGAAAAATCGAAGCGTAAATAGTCATCATTTACTAATGAACCTTTTTGTTCTACATGGGTTCCTAAAACCTTGCGTAATGCTGCATGTAAGAGATGAGTAGCGCTGTGATTGTTCTCAGTTAGTTTACGTCTTTCCACATTTACTTTTGCAATAAATGTTTGAGTGAAATTTTCAGGAAGTTTGTCTGTAAAATGAATAAAAATTCCGTTCTCCTTTTTTGTATCTGTGATTATAATTTTTTCATTTATCGACTCCAAGATACCTGTATCACCAACCTGTCCGCCACTTTCAGCATAAAAAGGAGTTTGATTTAATACCAATTGATATTGTTCTTTTGCTTTTGCTTTTACTTTACGATATTGAACAATTTGTGTTTCGATTTCTAGTTGTTTGTATCCAACAAATATTCTTCCGCCTTCATCTGTTTTTCTTCCATCAATTAAAATCCAATCGCCTGTATCAATAGTGGTAGCTGCACGAGAGCGGGCTTTTTGTTCTTGCATACATTTGTTGAACCCATCAATGTCAACAGCAATATTTTTTTCACGAGCTATCAATTGGGTTAAATCTAAAGGAAAACCGAAGGTGTCGTATAATTCAAATACAATTTCTCCGCTTAGCATTTTTACTTTTGATAAGCGTTCAATTCCTTTTTCCAAAGTTCTAAAAAAAGAAGTTTCCTCTTCTTTTATAACTTTTTCAATTAATTGTTTTTGTGAAACTAATTCGGGAAATGCTTGTCCCATTTGCTTTGCATGTACATCTACCAAACGGTACATAAATGGTTCTTTCAAATTCAATGATTCATAACCATAGCGAATAGCTCGTCTTAAAATTCTACGAATCACGTACCCTGCACCTGTATTGGAAGGTAATTGCCCATCAGCAATACTGAAAGAAATTGCGCGAATATGGTCAGCAATTACGCGCATCGCAATGTTGATAGTAATTTGCGCTTTATCACTGTTTTTATTTTCGTTTTCCGATTTGTATTGAAGAGCGCTTAACTCTTCTATTTTATGAAGCAAAGGGGTAAATACATCTGAATCATAATTGGATTGTTTACCCTGTAAAACCCTTACCAATCGTTCAAACCCCATGCCTGTATCCACATGTTGCTTAGGTAATTTTATTAGGGAACCATCTGCTTTGCGTTCAAATTCCATGAATACATTATTCCAGATTTCAATTACCTGCGAATCATCATTGTTTACTAGTAAAGCACCACTTTTTTTTTTGCGTTCTTCATCACTCCGTCCATCGTAATGAATTTCAGAACATGGTCCGCATGGACCGGTATCACCCATTTCCCAGAAATTATCTTTTTTATTTCCGCGTAAAATTCTATCTTCAGAAATGAATTGTTTCCACAAATCATATGCTTCTTGATCAAAGCCTAAACCATCATCAGCACTGCCTTCGAATACGGTAACATACAATCTGTTTTTATCTATTTTATAAACTTCCGTTAATAATTCCCAGGCCCAAGAGATTGCATCTTTTTTAAAATAATCGCCAAAGCTCCAGTTACCAAGCATTTCGAACATGGTGTGGTGATAAGTATCCACACCAACTTCTTCTAAGTCATTATGTTTACCGCTAACGCGCAAACATTTTTGTGTATCAACAATACGAGGAAATTTAATTGGTGAGTTGCCTAAAAAAAGGTCTTTGAAAGGAGCCATACCAGAATTGATGAACATTAATGTAGGGTCATTTTTAACAACCATAGGCGAAGAAGGAACTATCTGATGTTGTTTTGACTTAAAAAAATCTAAAAATGTTTGTCGTACTTTATTTGATTCCATTAATACTACGAATTACGAATTTTCTTGAATTACGAATCTATGTATGTTAAATTGTTTTTTAGACAATCGTCTATTGAATTCAATAGGATTGCAAATTTAGTTTATTTGTGTAAATTCGCACTAGATGTGTTGAAGAAACGTTCAAAATAATGAGCAAGATAAATTATAAGTTTAATAATAAGTCGCTTTCATTTGAAATAATCACCGTCCCTTTACATAAAAGGGTTGGTAAGGTATTGTCGTACCTAGCTATAGGATTGGTGTTTGCGACTTTAACAATTATATTCGCATACAAGTATTTAGATTCACCTAAGGAAAAACAATTACAACGTGAAATAGCTGAATTAACCTTACAATATGAGCTTTTAAATAATCGAATGACTCAGGTTACAGAAGTTTTGGATGATATAGAGGAGCGGGATAACAATGTATATCGTACTATTTTTGAGGCAGAACCAATACCTGCAAGTATTCGTCAGGCAGGATTTGGTGGGGTTGACAGGTATAAAGAGTTGCAAGGATTTAACAATTCGGCTTTGATTGTAGAAACTACTAAACGGCTCGATAGAATTAGCAAACAACTGTATATTCAATCAAAATCTTTTGATGAAGTGGTAAATTTGGTAAAGGGTAAAGAAAAATTATTGGCATCTATTCCGGCTATACAACCTATTTCCAATTCAGATCTAAGACATCAACCATCAGGTTTTGGATGGCGAACTCACCCAATTTATAAAACTCCGGAATTTCATCCAGGGATGGATTTTTCGGCACCACAAGGCACTGAAATATTTGCCACCGGTGATGGCACTGTTGCGCGAGCTGATGCATCAGCACAAGGCTACGGAAATCACATTGTGATTAATCATGGTTATGGGTATGAAACATTGTATGGACACATGAGTAAAATGGCAGTAAGAGTCGGACAACAAATAAAGCGTGGACAATTGATTGGTTATGTAGGAAGTACCGGACTATCAACTGCTCCGCATGTGCATTATGAAGTACAAAAAAACGGACAAATTGTTAATCCTATTAACTATTATTATAACGATTTAACACCAGAGCAATATCAGAAATTAACAGCACTTTCATCACAATCATCCCAATCATTTGATTAGATGCCCTATAAAGAAACTGACATAGTTAAATTATTCTATTCCATTGGTGAGGTGGCGGAGATGTTTGATGTAAATGCTTCTCTGATTCGCTTTTGGGAAAAGGAATTTGATATAATTAAGCCTAAGAAAAATAAAAAGGGCAATCGTTTATTTACTCCGGAAGATATAGATAATTTTAAGGTGATTTATAATCTTGTAAAAGAGCAGGGTTTAACTTTAGATGGAGCAAAAAAATATTTAAAAGACAATAAAAAGGCTGTTAAACACGAATTTAAAACGGAGAAAGATCAGTTTAGTGAAATTGAAACTAAATTGAGAAGAATAAAAAGTAAACTGGCGGATTTGCGTTCAAAACTTTAAAATAATTTCTACTTATTAATCCCTAATGAATCTGGGAGTAGCTGGTTTAGGAATCTGGTAATGCTATCTGAACTCTTTTTATCACGCAATTTTTTAGCAGCTTTAGCAGCAGTTTCCTCTATCTTTAATTGTTCAGTAGCTTTTCTTGCCGAATCAGTAGTCTCATTAATAGGGCTAATGATTTCATTTTTTGAATCCTGTTGTTTGATGATTGAATCGTTTTTAGCAATAGAATCAGCACTTGTCATTTTTTCAATCAATGGAGTTTCTTTTTTAACAATTGCGGGTTGAACAATTTTAACTGGCTCTTTCTTTTTTATTGGAAACATGCAATAGGATGCATTGTTAACTTGTTGCAATTCATATACCATTTTGGAATTTCAGGAATAGTTTCAAGCGTAGCAATAACCTGTTTTTTAGTTTCGGAGGCTATTTTTTTAAGTATTGTATTTTCAGGAACAATTTTTTCTGATAATTTGTTTTCAGGTACTATATTTTTAGGTGCCGTGTTTTCAATTTTCTTCGAAGGTTCAGAAGTAACATTAGTTGAGGTTTTAGTTGAATTTAAATACGGATAGAGAAAATAAACACCCGCTAATACTGCTAATCCAACAAGAACGTAAGGAGAAGTTATCTTTTTAAATGAATTTGATCTTGGAATAGATTTAAGGGATTCGAAAACTAGTTGAAGTATACGTTTAAATTCTAATGATTTCGATTTAGGTGCAAGATCCAACAGTTCTTCCATTTGCGGCCAGTCAGTTGTACCGATTGGCGCCTCATAATTGCTCAAAGTATGTTTAACTACTTCGTACAATTTATTTATATCGGTATTGCCTGCCATTAGTGTTTATTATAAAATTTTATTGCGATTCCTAT
>JAHEYA010000332.1 GCA_023251855.1 Bacteroidota bacterium | reverse complement strand
CCAAGCCTGTTTCAACGGTAAATGGGCCGAGAGTACCTGTTGATATTGTTAAATTACTTGTAGATATTGTTGAATATCTGTCACCTGTTGTTCCGGTTGTACCTGTTAAACCTATCTCGCCAGTAGTACCGGTAATACCTGTTGCTCCGGAGTTTCCGGTTATTCCGGTTGCTCCGATTGCTCCGGTTACACCCTGGAACCCTGTTGCACCAGTAGTACCGATTAACCCTGTTGCTCCTGTATATCCAATATCTCCGCTTGATCCAATAATACCCGTTTGACCAATACTGCCAATAGTTCCTGTATTACCAACAATTCCGGTTATTCCGGTTACACCAATTATTCCTGAGGTACCTGTTGCACCTGTAACACCAATACTACCAGCCACACCAAATGCTTGTATCCAATTGTTGCCATTCCAAAAATAAATTCCAATACCGCCATCTACCATAAGGCTATTAGTATTAATAACCATTAATCCATATGCCGGATTAGAAATAGTATTGTTATCAATCGTAGAGATTAAACTCACACGGGGTATAAGTAAACCTTGATTCGCAGAGAATATATCTAAACGTGCAGAAGGGTTTGGAGAGGTTGTACCAATACCTACATTTTGTTGGGCGTAGATTCTTCCTCCTGCTTCTTTGCGAAGTTGAGGAAAGAAAAAAAGAAAAGCTATATAAAATGTAATTAGTTTTTTCATCTGATTATTACTTCAACAAGTGATAATCATTCCCTTCAAATCAGTTACATTATCTAACAAATAAGATACGAAATACAAAAAAACACTATGTAAATTTAAACATTTTAAACAATTATTCCAAAATAAAAACTAACAGGGTGTACGACAAAATACACAATCTTATTTCGCCAACTAAGTGGCTTAAGGACTGCGGTGCTTTTTTTCTACAAAGATGTTGCTCCTCCGGAGCAATGTGAAGTCCCAGCGGGATGCAATCTTGGTAGAAAATGCAAAATACGTAGAGAACAAAGCTCCGTAGGAGCGAAATATTAAATTGCTATTTGTCATGCACCAAACTAACAAGTTACAATTTTTTTTAATAAAATTATGCAAATGCAATAACAACAGCTAGATCAGCGAGAGCTCCAATAAAAAATATAATTCCAAGAATCAGTCCGATAATAGCTAAAACCCTTGCTCCCCTGTGTTTGTGATTACCGATTAGACCAAATATTAAAGCAAGCAAAGCAAAGAAAGCAGCAATGGAGAATAAAACAATTCCAAGGTCCAACAAAACATAAGTTGTTAATAGTATAATTATAGCTGATATCAAAGCAAAAATAAATGACAAAACCCCAAATGCTCCTCTTTTGTGTTTTACTTGCTCATTTGGCTCGGCTTTTTCTGTTCTTTCCCCTTTTTTAGATTTTGGTTTTTCAATTTCTTTTTCTTTGGATTTTTCTGAATCGGTTTCTTTCTCTTTAGGCACATATCTTTCACCATTTGCGAATAATACTAAAAGAACTTTATTGTTTTCGATATTAAAAATAGGACCATCCGGGGAATCACATTTTTTATATTTGACTTCATCCTTTGCAATTTCAATAACTTTAGCTTTTATTCCATCGCCATTTTTTAAAAATATTTTATCACATTCTTCAATCGAATTAATTTTTTGAGTCGATAAATCATTCTTACTAAAAAGATTTTTTTTAGTCAATGGAGCAATTGAGTTTTCGATAGAGGCAGTTTCGGTTTCATCAATTCTGTTAGCAACAAAAGTGGGTTCATTGGTGGAAGGAATTTTATTGGAACTTAAAGTGTTTTTTACCTGCTTGTTCCAGCTGATGCTGTAACCAGGCTGATACAAACGTTTTTCAATACTGCAAGAAGTGAAAAGGAGAGTAAAAACGAATCCTGTAAATACACTTAGTTTTAGTTTTTCGTGAGCTGTTTAATTTTGAATTTTAACGAATATAATCGTTCTATTAAAAAATCTTTATTATTAATTTTAAAATTTTAATACTAAAATACGAACTATTTGAATTAAAATGCAATACCAATTTCTAAAATAATACTTTTACAAAAAAATCTAAATTGAAAACTCAATTAAATCATAATGTATACTAAAATACAATCAGCTGCAATAAAAAAACTTCAACAAATTGTAGGAGAAAAGTATGTTGTGTTTGATTCTGAAAGTCTTGCCAGTTACGGGCATGATGAAACTGAAGATTTTTTATTTTTTCCTGAAGTGGTCGTAAAACCTTGTTCAGCAAAAGAAATCTCCGAAATATTGGTTTTTGCAAACAAAGAATTAATACCTGTAACTCCGCGTGGAGCGGGTACTGGTTTAAGTGGCGGTGCTTTACCTATTTATGGCGGAATCATTCTTTCCATAGAGCGGCTCGATCAAATTTTAGAAATTGATGAACGTAATTTGCAAGCTACAGTTGAGCCGGGCGTTATTACAGAGGTTTTTCAAAATGCAGTTAAAGAGTTGGGATTGTTTTACCCACCTGATCCATCAAGTAAAGGAAGTTGTTTTTTAGGAGGCAATGTTGCAGAAAGTGCAGGAGGCCCCAAATGTGTGAAGTATGGGACTACAAAGGATTATATTTTAAATTTAGAAGTTGTACTACCCACAGGTGAAATTATTTATACAGGTGCCAATACGCTGAAAAATTCAACCGGTTATAACTTAACCCAGTTAATGGTTGGTAGTGAAGGTACACTTAGCATTGTTACAAAAATTATTGTGAAATTAGTTCCTCATCCCAAATATGATTTATTGATCTTAGTACCATTCAGAATTTTGGATGAGGCTTGTGCTGCAGTGAGTGAAGTATTTCGTGCAGGATTTATACCTAGTGCAATTGAACTGATGGAGCGCGATGCGCTGGATTGGGTATGTCGCTTTACAGAAAATAATATGGTGAAAGTTGAAAATGATGTGCAGGCGCATTTATTGATCGAAGTGGATGGTAATGATTTGGAAGTTTTGACAAAGGAAATAGAGGCCATTTCTGTTTTGATGAGCAAGTATAATACCGGTGATATTTTGTTTGCTGATTCGGCAACTCAAAAGCAAGAATTGTGGAAGCTACGTAGAAGAATCAATGAAGTGGTAACAGCTAATGCGATTACTAAGGAGCAGGATACAGTTGTTCCAAGAGCGGAGTTGCCACAATTGGTAAAAGGTATAAAACAAATTGGGGAAAACTATAAATTTAAAACAGTTTGTTATGGTCATGCAGGTGATGGAAACCTACACATACGCATTCTAAAAGGTGATTTGACAGATGAACAATGGAATGGGGAATATATTAAAAATGCAATCTCGGAAATGTTTATTCTATGCAAAAAATTAAAAGGTACAATCAGTGGTGAGCACGGAATTGGCTATATTCAAAAAGAATATATGGGCATAGTTTTTTCAGAAAAAGCTTTAGAAATTCAAAAAGGAATTAAAAATATAATGGATCCGAATAGAATTTTAAATCCCGGAAAGATCTTTGTTTAGTAGGTTGACCTCACCCCCAACCCCTCTCCAAAGGAGAGGGGAGTGATGGACTAAAATATATTGGGAAATAGTTTTATAAAATAAAAAAATCTGTTAAGAATTACTTAACAGATTTTTTTGTTTTAACTTGAGAGAAAAATTATTTCTTTTTTTCTTCTTTAGTTTTGTTTTCTTTGAAACGTTTATCAGGAGTACCATCTTTTTTCAAAGGACCAGCAGCTTCCGGTTTTGCTTCTTTATTTTCTTTGAAACGTTTATCGGGTGTTCCATCTTTCTTCATTCCTTTTGCAGGTTCTGCAGCTTTTTCATCCTTTTTAGCAGCTTCCGCTTTT
>JAHEYA010000331.1 GCA_023251855.1 Bacteroidota bacterium | reverse complement strand
AACTCACCAATCCCCCCCTCTCCTTGGGAGAGGGGATTAAGGGGTGAGGTTTTTAACACAAAAAAATAATGAGTACTTCTGCCGAAAATAAAAATAGATACCTTGCATTAGCCTATACAATAGGGTTTCATGCTTTATTGTTTTTGCTTTTTATTTTTATTGTATTCATTACTCCAATTCCTCCTTTTGAAATTAAACCGGTACCCGAAATAACACTTGACCTAGGTATGGAAGGTTTTGGAAACAGTGATGCCGGTGGTTCCGGACAAAAAGATAAAGATATTGCAACCAGCCAAAATGGTGCAAAAACACCTGTTGAAAAAGTTAATATATCTGCTGTTGTTACTGATGAAACCGAAACGGTTGTGAGTGTTAAATCAAATCCTAAAAATCATTCGGTTGAAGAAAAGGAAACTCCAAAAGTAGAAGTACCTAAACCAAGTTCTGAATTATTGAATGCATTGGCTGTTTTAAAAAACAAAAAGAAACACGAAGGAAATGGAGAAGGAGATGGAAACACAGGTGGTTCCGGAACAGGCGACAAACAAGGAGTTGGGAATGGGGATGATAGCGGGCATGGTGATAAAACTCCTGGCTATAATGGCAAAGGTGGTTATGATTTGAAAGGACGGATGCTGTTAAAAAAGCCGGAACGTATGACAGATTCTCAGGAAGAAGGAATTGTTGTTGTTGAAATAATTGTAGATGAAACAGGTAAAGTAATTAAAGCAACACCCGGACAACGCGGTTCAACAACTACCAGTTCTCACTTGTTCGCAAAAGCACGCCAGGCTTCTTATTCAGTAAAATTCAATCCGAGTCCGGATGGTACAAAAGAACAACGTGGTACCTATACATTTGTATTCATCCTTGAATAAATTCAAAAGAGAGGAAAGTCAAAATTCAAAAGGAAAACCAAACACACCTTTTCGATTTTTAACTTTTAACTTTTGACTTTTAACTTTTAACTTTTAACTTTTTGACTTACCAACAAACACTCGATTACCTATACACTCAACTACCCATGTTTCAACGCATTGGTGCAGCTGCTTATAAAAACGACCTTAATAATACCATTGTCATCTGTACGCTTCTCAACAATCCTGAAAATAAATTCAAGTCGATACATATTGCAGGCACCAACGGAAAAGGCTCTACATCTCATTTATTGGCATCCATCCTTCAAAGTGCAGGATACAAAGTAGGATTATATACTTCGCCACATTTAAAGGATTTCCGCGAGCGAATAAAAATAAATGGTGAAATGATCCCTCAACAGGTTGTGGTTGATTTTGTAGAAAAATACAAAAATGATTTTGAAAAAATTCAACCTTCATTTTTTGAAATGACTGTTGGTTTGGCATTTGATTATTTTGCAGATTCGCAAATTGACATAGCTGTAATAGAAGTGGGATTGGGCGGAAGGCTTGATTCTACTAATGTGATAAACCCCGAACTGTCGGTTATTACAAACATCAGTTTTGATCACATGGCATTACTTGGCGACACACTTGAAAAAATTGCAATTGAAAAAGCAGGGATCATTAAATTGAAAACTCCCGTTATTATTGGTGAAACGCAAGCGGAGGTGAAAACTATTTTTATTGAAAAAGCAAATCAAAATAGTGCACCAATAATTTTTGCGGATGAAAATTATAAGGCTGTAAATGTTCATTCCATAAATAATGATAAGCTGTTCTTAGCTATGGATATTGAAAAAGGAGGGGAAACAGTCTATTTTAATTTGGAAAGTGAATTGCCGGGATTGTATCAACAAAAAAATATTCCTACAGTTTTGTGCGCAGTTGAATCATTAAAAAATAAAGGATTTAAAATAGCTGAAACAGCTATTCGAGATGGAATAAAAAATGTGATCGGGCAAACTGGATTGTTGGGCCGTTGGCAAATACTATCTCAACAACCATTGGTAATAGCTGATACAGGACATAATGAGGCAGGAATTAAAGAAGTGTTAGATCAAATTATTAAAACGCCACACAAACAATTACATATTGTATTAGGAATGGTAAATGATAAAGATATTTCTAAAATTCTTTCACTACTTCCTAAAGCGGCTATCTATTATTTTTGCAAAGCAAATATTCCACGGGCATTATCTGCCGAAGAGTTGGCTAATCAAGCAAAAATAGTTGGATTAATAGGGATGGTATATAGCTCTGTGGCAGACGCACTAACTAGGGCTAAAAACAATGCAAATACTGATGATTTGATTTTTGTTGGAGGCAGTACATTTACTGTGGCAGAGGTGGTATAACGAAAAATTAATAAAAACCGACTCAGATTATAAAAATTATATATATTTGCAGCCCGTTTAACAATTTTGGGAGCTTAGCTCAGCTGGTTCAGAGCATCTGCCTTACAAGCAGAGGGTCACTGGTTCGAACCCAGTAGCTCCCACACTACCGGGCAACAATTCATAAAAAGATTGTTGCCCTTTTTTATATCCTATACAACCATTGATTTTACTGCATATTCGATCAATCACCTCGTTCACTTTTCTGGTTCGAACTCGATTATTCAAAAACATGAACTTTTCACCACCACATCAGAAAAACCGTCTAACAAGGCGGTTTTTTTCCCTTCTGCCAAATCTCCTGATTAATGCGCAATAAAGTGACTACTCATTCGAAAAATAATTTCGTAGTTCATACATTTTTTCATGAGGTGTGGAGGTTTGAATAATACCTCTACGAGGTCTATCCAGATCTAAAATGGTATAAATAGTTATTATAGTCATTAACGAATATAAAGTTAAAATTATCCAATCGTTTTTATTTTCTTTTTTACCATATCCAACAATAAAACTTCCTAAAAGAGTAAGAATTATTAGCAAATAAATAATTAGGTCAGGAACTCTGCCAAGTCTACTCGCATCTCTGCTGGTTACAATATCCATCATCGTATTTATAGCAGGGATCATTTGGTTATCACGAACAAAATCAGGAGATTTTTTTGACAAAATAACAATGCTATTCCAAACAGGGCTTATAATTTTTTCTCCATTAAAAAGTAATTGTTTTATTTCTGTTTCATCTGTTGCATCATAATAAGCTATTCTTACTTCAATGTATTGTTCAAGGCTTTTTCTGTATTGTGCTCGAATTGAATCTGGATACATATCACAACGTAAAATAACTGTGCCAATGTCATTCGCTTCTTGAACTATAAGTGCTCTTCGTGAATCGTATCGAGAGGCAGATTGACTAAATGTAAATCCCAATAGCAAAGACAAAAGACCTAATAATGCTCCTTCTAATGGACCAATTCCATCTGCTTTGGTTTCAGGATGCTTTAGTTTTATATAGTTGGCAACTCTGGAGCCAAGTAAATAAAAAACAAAAACGCCAAAAAGCAATACAACGGCTATTAACCATAATGAAGTTGTATAAAATATACTGTTTAGTAAAATCATAATTGTTTATTTTGTGTGTAAATATATCCGTTTTACAATCGTAATTTTTCTTTTTTCCAAGTAAATAAAGTAACCACTATTGCAATAATACATGCAACTATCAACATTATAAATGCAGCATCCCAACCCCAATGATCTACAAGGAATCCGATAGCAATATTTGCAAATAACGCACCTCCTAAGTATCCAAAAAAGCCGGTAAGTCCTGCAGCAGTTCCAGCAGCTTTCTTTGGTACCAAATCCAAGGCCTGAACGCCTATTAGCATCACAGGACCATAAATAAGGAATCCGATGGCAATCAATGCAATGTTGTCAACTATGATATGGCCGGCAGGATTTTGCCAGTATACAAAAATTGAAATCATCACTAACACCATATAAATCACTATAGCAGGAGCACG
>JAHEYA010000330.1 GCA_023251855.1 Bacteroidota bacterium | reverse complement strand
GTGGTGCTGTTGCTATGCTTCCTGCATATGCAGATAAAATATTAAATGTCGGATCCGTTGAATTAGGTTTTTTAAGAGCAGCACCCGCATTTGGAGCGGTGTTAATGGCATTAATAATTGCTTATAAACCTCCAACAAATAATGCCGGGCGAAACTTAATACTTGCTGTTGCTGCATTTGGAGTGGCAACCATACTGTTTGGAATTTCTACCAATTATTATTTATCATTGTTTTTTCTTCTTCTTACCGGAGCATTTGATAATGTAAGTGTAGTGATACGTCACACCATTTTACAACTTTCTACACCTGATGAAATGCGTGGGAGAGTAGCTGCTGTAAATAGCATATTTATTGGCTCTTCCAATGAAATAGGAGGGTTTGAATCAGGAGTTGCTGCCCGTGCAATGGGATTAAAAGCTTCAGTGGTTTTTGGCGGAATAATGACACTACTAATTGTTGCTGCAACGGCCCGAATAGCACCCCAATTGAGGAAACTAAATTTGAATAGTATAAAATAAGAGGTGTTAATTTTGTTGGTCTATTGTATATAATGCAAATTGCCAATTTATTTAATTCCAATGTTTAAAGCAAACGCAACTTTCTCGACTACGAAGTGACAACGCGCAATGTGAGGCAGAGGGTTCAAATGTGGAAGTTTGCCAACACTCCTTCTCGATATGTCTGCTTCAACGCAGAATGCTCGAAGCGACAGCGCTCTCATGTCAGTTCGGGGCGGAGTCCAGAAAGGTCAATAGATCGTATTAAAAATGATTCTCAACTACATTATCTTCATTAAAAATAGAAAATCTTTCATTTTATCAAAACGATACTATTATGTACATTCGCAGAAATAACTTATTTATCACATGGAATTTTTAGATAAAAGAATTGAAGACTATGCATTGGCCCATTCACAGCCTGAATCGGAAGTTTTAAAAAAACTGAATCGGGATACTTATGCGAATGTATTGATGCCCAGAATGCTTTCTGGACATATGCAAGGTAACCTGTTAAGTATGTTCAGTAAAATGATATGTCCTAAACAAATTTTGGAGATAGGCACATACACAGGCTATTCAGGGATCTGTCTTGCTCAGGGTTTACTGGAGGGTGGCAAATTACACACCATAGATATTAATGAAGAATTGGAAGCAAGGGTTCGTTCATTTATTAAAGAAGCCGAATTGACCAATAAAATTAACTATTACATTGGTAATGCCTTAGATATAATACCAACAATAAATGAAACATTTGACTTGGTATTTATTGATGCCGACAAAAAAAATTATTCAAATTATTACGATCTTGTTTTTGATAAAGTGAGAAAAGGTGGATATATTATTGCTGATAATGTATTGTGGAGCGGGAAAGTGCTTGATGCGTGTGAAAAAATGGATGTTGACACAAAAGCAATTGATGGTTACAATAAAAAAATTCATAGTGACCTGAGAGTAGAACAAACGCTGTTGCCAATAAGAGATGGCTTAATGGTGGCCAGAAAAAAATAAATACCGGACGAATTAAATATGATTATAGATCTGAGAAGTGATACAGTTACAAAACCAACAAAAGGCATGTTGGAAGCTATGTTCAGCGCTGAAGTAGGTGATGATGTTTTTGGTGAAGACCCAACAGTAATCGCTTTGGAAGCAAAAACTGCCAAACTGTTTAATAAAGAAGCAGCATTGTTTTGTCCTTCAGGAACGATGACCAATCAGATTGCAATAAAAGTCCATACACAGCCAGGGGATGAGGTTCTGTGTGATGTAACTTCACACATCTATAATTATGAGAGTGGGGGAATTTCTTTTAATTCAGGAGTACAAGCAAAATTAATACATGGAGAACGAGGGCGAATTACAGGGCAACAAGTGGTAGAAAATATAAATCCTGATTATGATTGGCTTACACCTACTCGTCTTGTAAGTATTGAAAACACAGGTAATAGAGCAGGAGGGAGTTATTATTCAATTCAACAAATGCAAGAGCTTGCAAAAGTTTGTAGAGAGAATCATTTGAACTACCATTTGGATGGAGCACGTATATTTAATGCAATTACAGAGAATAATTATTCAACCAAAGATGTAGGAAAATTATTTGATTCTATTTCTGTTTGTTTGTCGAAAGGCTTGGGAGCTCCGGCAGGCTCACTGTTGCTGGGCAATAAAGAATTTATTAAAAAAGCTCGCAGGGTTCGTAAAGTTTTTGGTGGTGGAATGCGACAAGCAGGTTACCTTGCTGCAGCAGGAATTTATGCATTAGATAATCATGTGAGACGTTTAAAAGAAGATCATAAACGGGCAAAAAATTTAAGCAAAGTGATTAACGGATTGGCTTATGTTGATGATGTTTTACCTGTTGATACCAATATTATTATTTTTAATCTCGACAAAAAAATCAAAGCGGAAAATTTTGTAAAACAATTAGCAACAAAAAATATAAAAGCCAGTGGCTTTGGTAAACAAGCTATACGCTTTGTTACCCATTTAGATTTTACAGATGAAATGTTAGAAAAAGTGGAGAAAATTTTGAAAAGTAGTTAGTTGTCTTTCTCAAATAAAATTTTCAATAGAGTTTATGTAATAGTGTATGACAAGTTGCAGATGCCTTTATATTTCGCTCCTTAGCCTCACGGCTATTGGGGTCGGGGGTGAGGCCCAAGAAAAAGAACCAATTGATAATTGGTATTGATATAATGGGATTTCCCATAAGCAGCTACACAAAAGAGTTACAAAGAAATTACACCTTCGATAAATCCAATTGTTTATTGCAGAACGGATATTCATACTCCTGCTGATTTGAACACACAATTATTAATCGGTTTGCAGAATAGGATGCTATTAGATCCTGGTACCACTTAATTGCATTTTTATCAAGATTAGTAGCCGGTTCATCAAGCAATAGGAGAGGGGCATCGCATAAAACAGCTAATGCCAATCGAACACGCTGTTTCATTCCGGATGAATATTGTTTTAATTGTTTGTCTTTTGCTTTTTCTAGCTGAATAATTTCAATGATTTGTTTTGTATTCAATCCTTTATAAAAAGGTTTGAACTGCGCCTGTAACTCAATTGATTCAATTAAAGTAAATTCTTCAAACAGTTCAAGGTAAGGTGCTGCCAAACTCAACTGTTTGAAAATAGTTTCATTTTCAACAGGAGTTTTTAAATTGGAAATTTCAACAATTTCATAATTAACTTCTCCTTCGGAAGGAATTAGATTGCCTGCAATTACCTGTAATAAGGTTGATTTCCCGGAACCATTCGCTCCTAAAATAACATAATTGTTATCACTAGTGAACTCATAATTTAGATTACGAAAAATCCAGTCGTAATTATAACGTTTGCCTATATCAGTAAGGGTTATACGCATTTAGTAAAATAAAAAATTGTGCTTATTTACACTCGGTTGGTCGATTGGCATTTTTTGTAATTAGAAGAATGATTACGTTATTCCTCTCATAATACCATCCTTTGATTCACGAATAAAACCCAGTATCTGTTCCTTTTCTTTTGATACAGGAGCCTCTTGCTCAATAATGGCCAATGCATTGGTTACATTATGTCCTTTTATATAAAGAGTACGATAAATATCTTCTATTTCTGAAATTCGTTCGTTGCTGAAACCCCTTCTGCGCAAGCCCACCGAGTTAATCCCAATATATTGCAATGGTTCACGTGCTGCTTTTGTAAATGGAGGCACATTTTTACGAACCAATGAACCACCTGTAATAAAGGCATGTGCACCTATTTTTACAAATTGTTGAATTGCTACAAGTCCTTCTAATATTGAATAATCTTCAATTTCTACATGACCGGCAAGGTTCACACTGTTG
>JAHEYA010000329.1 GCA_023251855.1 Bacteroidota bacterium | reverse complement strand
AAGATGACATGTGTCAACACGATCCGGCAGAAAAATATATTTTAAAAACGTCTTAAATAATAAGCTTAAACAACCTCTGAGACAAGTTCAGGGCAATGGGTTACAATATTATTATTTCGCCTTCTTTTTCAATTTCCCAACCTCTTCTTTAAGTAAACGAATTTCCTTTTCTATATCCACCGAAATTTTTGTTGCTACATGTCCATAATTTTCTTTTGGATCAGCTAGGATTTGCAAGCTTTTCTCAAAATCTATTTCTGTTTCACCTAAAATACCCAGCAAATAAAGCCATTTTATTTTAAGGATTTCAGCAACACGAATGATACGGTTAACAGTAATGTCAACAGCCCCTCTTTCCATATTTGAATAGGCAGAAACCGATATACCCAAGTCTTCTGCAATGGTATCCTGACTCAAATTTCGGCTTATCCTCGCAATTTTTATCCTCCCGCCTATTTGTTTATTAATACTATTTACTTTCATGAAAGTAAAATTACCGATACAAAAGTCGTTGTGATTTTAGTTAAAATGTTATTATTTTATTTTAAATGGAATTATTGTATATTTGAAACGAAATAAACAAAAATTTAAATATTTTAAAATCAAAGGAATGGAACAGTTTTATATTCATGATGGTAACAATCAGCAAGGGCCTTTTACGGTTGAAGAACTCAAAACAAAAGGTGTCACAAAAGAAACTCAGGTTTGGTATGAAGGTCTTGAAACTTGGAAAAAAGCAAATGAAATAAATGAACTTGCGGGTTTATTTAAAGTTATTCCTCCTCCTTTAACAGAGCCCACTCCACCGCCAATAATTTTGAAAAAAAACACTCCTGAAAAAGTTGTTGAACCACCTACGATTTCAAATCAGCGAAATAAAAAAAATTCACTTATAGCCTTAGCTGTGGTAGTTTCCATTGTATTGCTCGGAGTGCTTGGAGCTTTCGTTTATATGAACCAACAAACCAAACAAACTGAAATTACAAGGCAAATACAAGAACAGAATCTAAAATTGCAAGAACAAAACTCAAAAATACAAGAACAAGAAAGTATTGAAACGGCCAGAAAAGCAGAAGCTGAACGCCAGGCAAAAATTGCTAACGCAGAACAAAGAGCAGCAGAATTGGCATCGTTACAAGCTCAATATGACAATGCTGTTACAACATTGAGAAGAGCACAACTACAGTTAGAAGAAACACAAAAATTTAAACTACTAAGGACTCCTGATGAGAAACAACAACAGGTTCAAAGTGACCTTGAAGTAATCAGGTCTTGGGAAAACGAAGTTGATAGACTAAAAAGGGAAATTGACAAATACTAATAACCATCGATAATATCAATAGCAATTGCAAATCTATCTTTACAAATATCAGTTTCTAATTAAAATTTAACCAAGTAAAAAACAAAATCAAATGAAAACAAAACTACCTTTCACAATCTGGCTCATCATTTTTGGCTTGAGCACATTTGCACAAGAACAAAAAATAAAACTTGATGAAAGCAAAAAACTTGGGACTGCAACAAAATCACAAATATTTACAATCCAATGTTTGGGAGAGATAAATACTCCAACTGTTGATTTAAAATGGAGACCAATTTTGACAACCAAATGTGTTGAAAGAGAGCCGAAAGTTCCTAATTACGAAAGAATTGAAAAACTAAAAGAGGAAAAACTAAAATTAAAGCAACAACAAACACGGAAAAGCAATAACTCTGAAATATCTGCTCAATCAACAACTCCTTTGATTGGAACGAATTATTTAGGAAATACTAACAACGGGTATACTCCAATGGATAACTCGATTGCTATATCTGACGGTGGAATAATTGTTAGTGTTGCTAACACATCTATTGAAATTGATGGCATTTCAGGAAATTCGCTTTACTATAACGACATTCCAACTTTTTTCAATGACCCAAACATAACAAATACATGCGATCCAGTGATATTATATGATAAGTTTGCAGATAGGTTTATTTTTTTCTTTCAGGAATGTGCTGGTAATTCCGCAAATAGTTTTTTATGCATCTGCTTTTCAAAAACAAACAATCCGGCAACTGGTGGATGGTGGAAATATAAACTAACAGGCAATCCCTTAAATGATAACAGTTGGTTTGATTATCCCAAAATGGCAATATCAAATAATGAACTTTACATCACAGGCAATTTGTTTGGTAACAACAACGGCCCCTTTAACCAAGCTTTATTATATCAGATTCAAAAAGCGGCAGGTTATACTGGTGGCACTTTAAACTGGCAATACTGGAATAATATTACTGGTACTCCTTCTACTTTATTACCCGTTGGTAGTGGACAGGGATTATCTTATGGCCCCGGATGTTATTTAGTTTCAACCTCATCCTCCGGCTCATCTTCTATAAATTTGTATGACCTGACAGATGATATTACGGGTAGCCCAGCATTAAACCATTATTCTGTATCAACAACCGCATATACTCCTGCAGGTAATTCTTCACAATTAGGCACTTCTTGTCTTCTTGATAATGGTGATTGCAGAGCATTGAGCGGGTTTTATCTGAATGGTATAATCCATTTTGTTTTTCATTCTGATATCGGAAGTGGTTGGAATGGTGTTAATTATAATAGGTTGACGGTTAGTTCTCAAACAAACCAATCAAGCATGTTTGGTTTATCAGGCAGTTTTGATTATTCTTATCCATCAATAGCTTCATTTGCTAGTACACCAACAGATAAATCTGTAATGATTGGGTTTGGAAGAGGAAGTTCTTCAATTTATCCCGAAGTAAGGGTTGTAAATTGTGATGACGCAATGAATTGGTCGGGTTCCACGTTGGTAAAAGCAAGCAGCAGTTATGTTGGCTCCGGGTCAACATATAGGTGGGGTGATTACACCGGTGCAGCCAGAAAACATAATAGTTCAACGCCCTCAATTTGGATGAATGGAATGTATGGAACTTCTTCAAACCTTTGGAACAGTTGGATTGCAGAAATTCATGATAATTCTTCAACTAAGACAATTGAAATCCAAAATAAAGCTAATTTTAAAATATACCCAAATCCAGTTTTAGAAACCTTTACAATTGAATTCTCGCTTTCCGAAAACTCAGATCTTGAAATTAATATTTTTGATATTTCTGGAAAAGTTGTTAAAGAACTTTACAGAGGAAAAGGATATCAAGGAGAAAATGTTTTCTCTTTCAACAAGGCAAACCTTTCTACAGGTACTTATTTTATAGCAATTAAAAACAATTTAAAAATTATTAAAAATGAAAAAATTATTCTTGTTAACTAATGCAGTCTGTTTTAGCTTTTTATTTGCTTCATGTCAAACCTCACAACAATCTAAATCGGAAAATGTGAGTGACATAAAACAGGAAATAAAAAATAAAGTTGTTGCAACGGATACGGCAAAAATTTTAAAACAAACATCTGTCTCAGGAACAGTAGGTAAGGACTCAGGAAAAAAAAAGGATATATCTAAAAAGCCAACTAAAATACATGCAATTACGCACAGATCACCTGACCAAGAAAAAATTGACTCAATAAAAAATTCAAAAACAAAAAGCAAAAAACAATAAAAATGAAAAAAGCAATACCAATACTTCTAATGTTCTGCAGTTATGTACAAAACAAATCGTTTTCACAAAACAACAAAATAGATCCGGCATTGGTACAAACGAGTTGGGATTTTGCTTCCCCCTATCTTATGGGCATAATTAAAGATCCTTTGGCAAAAGAAATTATTACTTCTGCTGTACCAGGTATTATTCATCAAAATGTAAAACAAGCTTCTATGGGCGTTTGCGATGCAATTTATAAAACAAAAAAAATAAGAGTCGCTAACCCACAATATCTAACATTA
>JAHEYA010000328.1:1734-3847 GCA_023251855.1 Bacteroidota bacterium | reverse complement strand
CTCCTCTGTCTGCTGGCTCATCTGTTTCAAAGCCAACAACCCATTGTGTGATTTTTGGTTTGTTTTTTTCTGTGGAGTCAACAATGAATTTGTATTTCTGTTTCTCTAAAATTTTAAAGCACCCTAAAAGAACTTGCTCGTCCGTCAAATTTGATTTGTCAAAAATATCTGTCACATTTGCTTTCGTTCTTTCGTCTCTTCGTTCTTCAAAATGTTTTATCCCGATTGCTTTCAAGTCGCCCCACTGAAATCGTAAAATGTCGTCCTTTTGTTGCATTTTACTTTTGTTGTATGGTTGATTCTTATTTGTCTTGCTCATTGCTGTTCTGTCGCTTTTTTGAGTTGCCTATAACATTTAAATATTCTCAAATCCCTACGCTACTTAAAAATCCAAACAAAATGATAAATAGGTGATAGGTACTAAAACAATTCCATCCTGCACTCCCCAAGCCTTATCTATCCTTACAAAATAACCAAATATGCGGCTTCTCACTCCCCAACCATAACCTCCAACAATTGGATTGTGCTGTGTATTTAATGTAATAATAAGTGGTGTTTGAGCAGAACCAATCACTGTTGTATTTAATGAATTTTTATCTGAATAAGGTGAATAACCTGTCCATGCAGTACCAAGGTCGCCAAAAGCAATAACTTGGAAATTTTGTAAAAAATCAGAACGGATTGGTCGTTTAGAAAAATATTTAAAAAGAGGGAAACGTAATTCAGTATTGGCAACAGCAAAACTATTTCCATTTCGGATATTCTGAAAAAATCCTCTCATGTTGGTTGCCAATGTTTGATATGCATAGTTTTGGTCGGTTGCAATATTGGTGGTATTATCGAATCTAGGGCCAAACCAGTTGTCGACACCACCCATATAATAAATGAGTTTTTTATTTCCAAATGAAGAGCTTGCTGCAAAGCGAGTTGCCAAAATAAGATCACGATGAATTTTTTGGTAGTAACGGGCATCAAATCCAACAACAAAAAAATCAGTTTTTGATTTATCTATCTGGCGATAATATTCGCCAAATATCTTTGCCCGTGCACCATTGTATAAATTTAATCCTTTTTTTAGTGAATTATCAAACACATATTCTGTCTTTAAAAAGGTCCAGTTTTCTTGCGTGTTTTCTTTTGGGAGCGTATTATCGTTTGTAGCTAAATAAACTGTTCTATCATTACGATAGCTAATAGTTCCTCTTAAGCTTGCCACTTCACTAAATGGATATTTCAAAATATATTTTACATCATGAGTAAAAATTTTCACCAATGAATTATTACCGGCAACATTCAATAAAGCCTGACGATGAAGAACAAGTTGTTTATCAATATTTTTCATCCTGTCCTCATAACTCAAATAATATTCATTGGTGTTCAAATCAAGCGAAAAGCGCATTCCACCACTGATACGGTAGTCTTCAAACAAATCACTCATACTTACTTTAAAAAAAGCATTGAGTCCTGGATTCAAATAAATAGGACTTCCGCCACCGGTAAATTTTTGATAGGATCCATTTAAAAATGAATTATCTAATTGAGAAACTACATAATCTACCGAATAATTGGTATAGTAATTTTGCTGTCTTGCCAGTTTAAATTCCCGATCTTGTTTTGCTTTCAAAGAGGAGGTATCATTCGTGTTTGTTATCTTTTGAGCCTTTTCGGATTTTCTATCAGAATTTCTTTGTTCATTTTCAAATGTATAATTATTGATATCAATTTCAGTAGAATCTTTTTTCACAGTTGGAGTATTATTCAAGATTACTCTTGCATTTTCAACTTGTGGTGTTTCATTAAGAATCTTATTTTTTGCATCTGATTCTACCTGTTCTTTTTTCTCTAAACGGTTTTTATAATCTCGGTAGGAGGTATTCTTCAGCTCAACAGGTGCAATGGTTTTGGCATTTGCAATCGGAGATACATACATTTTATATTTTCCATTTTCGTAAAGAACTTCAGTGAACTTGTTTGCTTTAATATTCACATCTTGTTCAATAATGTTGCGCGAATAGTTAGTTATTGGAGTTGATGAAGCAACCGTTCTGTAATGAGCGGCTGTATCGATGTAAGCGATGACATCATCAAACCGGGCAACATAGCGATTGCGGAC
>JAHEYA010000328.1:0-1724 GCA_023251855.1 Bacteroidota bacterium | reverse complement strand
TATGTGTACTGTCATAATCAGCAGGATATAGTTCATCAATACCCGGTGTATTCGTAGCTCTGGTAAGGATTTTTGATTTAGTTACATTATTAAATATAAACAAATCATTGTGTTGCTGTGCATTTTCATATTTACGTTTAGGATCGAAAAAAAGTGTATCTGAAGGGCGGTTAGAGGCAAATACAATTTCTTTGGAGCCATGAACAAAGCGTGGTGTAAGGTCATCATAAATATCTTTTGTAATCTGATCATAACCATTTGATGAAGCAGTAAAAATAAAAAGATCAGTTTGTCCTTTTTGTACAGCCGACATCACAAACTTTTTACCATCATCATTATAGGAGTAATCCAATATTTTTTCGAACCCGGTAATGTTGCGCTCTGCTTTGATTTTGGTTTCTAGTTCATAGGAAGTCATTACCAAATAACCTTTACGTTCAATAATATAGGAAAATAATTTTCCACTCGGATGCCATGCTACTATTGGATAGGAGTAATCATTAACACGGTCAATTTTATGACCTGATTTTACAATACGTTTTGTTTTATTTGCCTGAACATCAAATAGGAAAAGTTTGTACTGCCCCATTTCATTAGTAGTGTAGAGCACGTAATTACCATCAGGACTCACTTTTACCTGGCTGTATACGCGGGTAGATTTTGGTTTGGAAAGTACTGGTGCCCGTTCCGGCAATTTTTTTGTTGAATCAGCTTCAGAATATTTAGTTGTAAATGAATCAAAACACTCGTCCCATAAATTACCGATAGAGATGCCTAAAACAAATAATGCCGAATTATCAATATTACGGCTCACTTTGGTCATGTATAAAATATTTGAAATAACAGCTTCGCCATAATTATCAGCAATATGTTTCCATAAAGCATGGCCAGCATACACAGCATCATTGCCTTCTAAACGGTTGATGTTCTTATACTTTCCGCTTGTTATACCATCTCTAACCCGACTATCAATATCCGAATTCCAATCATTAGCAACATAGGATACAAGCCCCTTTTGGTACCATTCAGGTAAATTAAGAAGTGTATTGTTTTTAAGTACATCACGTACGCTGCCACCATACATGATCTGATTTATTAAAACTGTTGCAACACCTTCACGAATCTGTGCATCCAGCTTGGCATGGTCGCCTTCGTAGTACAAAATGATTTTTGTACCGACAATATGTGTAACTCCACCGGTATTATACTGCTCTTCCGTTGAAAGGCCAATATTGCTTTGTTTAAAGTCCGATTGTTTATTGTAAATGATAAATTGAAAGCGGTCCTCAATCGAATAATCAAACAGCTTTTCTATAAAATTAATTTGTTTTTTGGCAGATTTCGAAACGTAGTTTGCCAACTCTTTTCCTTCTTCATAAAAATAAACATCATAACGGTCGTATTTATAGAAGGTCCAGAAGTAGTTTTCATATTTCACACGGTTTTTACCGAACTCCATCTGTGAGCCGGTATAAAATTGTGCATTGGCAAAAGGGGCATTACAGAATATGATTAGTATAATATGTGTTATAATTTTAGAGCACCAAATTGTTAATGGAGAGTTGAGCTTTTTTGAGAAAAATAAGGAAATGGAATTCACTATAAAAAAATTAGAACGCTAAAGTACTAAATATTGATGCTAATCACAAGCATATTTAAACTCTTATTTTAGTAGATTTGTGCTTTCAATTAAAGTGTCCAATGAAAAAAATTATCGTCAACTT
>JAHEYA010000327.1 GCA_023251855.1 Bacteroidota bacterium | reverse complement strand
CTTTTCAAAAGAAGGTGATCTAAAACATCCTGTCACTCCCCAACGACTCAAAGAATTATTAGAAAAAGAATTCATTAATTAAGAAAATAAAAAAGTCAAAATTCAAAAGAATAACATTTTGAATTTTGACTTAAAAACTTTTGAATATTTTTTTATCTCTTCCCTTCGTTTTTCTTTTTAAATTCTTCGATCAATTGCTCATCTGTTTTACCAAGATTATTGATTGCTGCTTTAGCATCACCGGCATAGTTGGTAGTTGGATATTTAGAGATCACTTCTTCGTAAATAACTTTAGCTGCAGCATCATCATTTAAAAAATTATCCAGCAAAAACCCTTGTAAATAAAGACTTTCCTTAGAAAACCTATAATCTTTGTATTTGCTTGTGATAGTTTGATAAAACCCTAAAGCTGTTTTATATTTTTTAGCAGCTGTTGCTATCTCACCTGCTTTAAATAAATATGCCGGTGCTAAAGTATCATTTGGAAAATAATCAGCGAAATCAGAGTACACTTGAATGGCTACCCGTGCAGTTGGTTCACTGATAGATGAAGCTTTATGCATTTCAGCTGCCAGTTTGTTTATGTTTGCAACATATTCATCACGTGGTGGTGCACCCGTAACTCCACCTTTGTTATTTCCACATGATGCTAATAATAATGCACCACTTGCTACTAAAAAGAATTTTATATTTTTCATGTTTTGATAAATTGTTAAGTTAATTAGTTGGCTAAATTATTAAATATTTATTGATTAGAGCCTGTTTAAATTTTATTTATTTGGAATGTTATGAAGTATTTTTGAACCAGACGAGGCACTTTTTTTGACCATAGCAGAGCATCTACGGTCAAAAAAAGTAACGAAGTATGGCACAAAAAGACGAATAACAAACATTTTAAATAAATTTTAAACAGGCTCTTAGAGACTGTTTAAATTTTATTTGTTAGGAAAACGCATTTTATACCCTATTTGAACTTTGCCTTTTGCAATATCCATTAGCCTTCTTTGTAGCAGTCGCCTACGCAAAGGACTTATCCTATCTGTAAACAACTTACCTTCAATATGGTCAAACTCATGCTGTATAACCCTTGCGGCTAATCCTTCATAGGTCTCATCAAAAAAATTAAACTGATCATCATAATACTGGATCCGAACTTTAGGTTTTCGTAAAACCTCCTCCCGGATTTTAGGAATACTCAAACAGCCTTCATTATAGGACCACTCCGCTCCTGTTTCTTCCACAATTTTTGCATTAATAAATACTTTTTTGAAATTTTCCAATTGTTTTCGTTCCTCAGGAGTAAATTCATCATCCTCTTCAGTATCATTTTCTCCTCTTTCAGTAAATGGTTTGGTTTCAATAACAAAAAGCCGGATTGATTTTCCCACCTGAGGAGCTGCCAATCCAACACCAAGTGCATTATGCATGGTGTCAAACATATTTGCAATAATTTCCTGTAAACCGGGGAAATCTTTCTCGATCTCTTGTCCTACTTTTCGCAAAACAGGATCACCATAAGCTACAACAGGTAATATCATCTTTTATAAATTTTTTATTTGACAATTAGACACATTTTCAAATCGGCAAATTATCAAATTAATTTACTATTCATAAAACTTTGCAAAATAATAGTAGCACTTATTTCATCAACTAACTCTTTATTTTGTCTCGCTTTTTTTTTCAGTCCGCTATCAATCATGGTCTGAAATGCCATTTTTGAAGTAAAGCGTTCATCCATTCGTTCTATTTTTATCGAAGGAAAGCTACGTTTTAAATGCACTACAAATGGTTCAATAAAACGAGCCGAATCTGATGGTTCATTGTTCATTCTTTTTGGCTTACCTACCACTATACATTCAACCTCCTCTTTTATAAAATAATCTTTCAAAAATGCGATTAAATCTTTTGAATGAACTGTCGTTAGACCGGTTGCAATAATTTGAAATGGATCTGTTACTGCAATTCCAACACGCTTGCTGCCATAATCTATTGCCATTATCCGACCCATTGCGCAAAAGTAATAAAAAAAGAGGATAGCTCCACTCCTGCTTGAAAAAACGTCTGTTTTACATAAAAACGCTAAAAGCAGATAAGAATCGGCTATCATAAAACCCTTAAAATATTCAATATATTTGTACTGCTAGGAAATGATAAATGTTAAATGATGAATGATAAATGCAAAAAAAGGATTTTACAAGCAGACATAATTCAACATTTCTATAACTTATAACCAAACTATAATGCAACAACAAATTGAAGCTGCCTGGGAAAACAGGGAATTGTTAAAGGATGAAAAAACCACAAATACTATCCGTGAAGTTATTGAATTGCTTGACAAAGGTAAACTTCGTGTTGCTGAACCTACCAACAGTGGTTGGAAAGTAAACGAATGGATAAAAAAAGCAGTGATCCTTTATTTTCCAATTCAGAAAATGCAAACTATTGAAGTGGGTATTTTTGAATTTCACGATAAAATGAAACTAAAAAATAATTATGAAGCCCTTGGGGTTCGTGTTGTTCCAAATGCTGTTGCCAGATATGGTGCATACCTGGCAAAAGGCGTTATCATGATGCCAAGTTATGTAAACATAGGCGCATATGTGGATAGTGGCACTATGGTAGATACATGGGCTACAGTTGGTTCTTGTGCTCAAATTGGCAAAGATGTTCATTTAAGCGGTGGGGTTGGTATTGGTGGTGTTTTAGAACCTGTACAAGCAGCTCCTGTGATTATTGAAGATGGCTGTTTTATTGGTTCACGTTGTATTGTTGTAGAAGGTGTGCATGTTCAAAAAGAGGCTGTTCTTGGAGCTAATGTTGTACTTACTAAATCAACAAAAATAATTGACGTAACTTCTGCCGAATCTAAAGAATACAAAGGTATTGTACCTCCACGTTCAGTGGTGATTCCCGGAGCTTATACTAAAAAATTTCCGGCAGGAGAGTTCCAGGTTCCTTGTGCATTAATTATAGGGCAACGTAAGGAGAGTACCGACTTAAAAACTTCTCTGAACAATGCATTGAGAGAATATGATGTTGCTGTATAGTTGTTAGTTAATGGTTAATAGTTTTTAGAATTACGTATGTGTTTAGTGTCATGTTAAATGTAGGATGTGAAATGGAAAATGTAGGTTTTGGCTTTGCGATTGGCTTTTAACCATCTTACATCTGCCATTTTACATTTTACATATCACTAGATTCGTAATTCGTTAAAATTCGTAATTCGTAGTTTGTAATTCGTAGTTTTATGAATATTGGGTTTGATGCTAAAAGGGCTTTTCTTAATTTCAGTGGTTTAGGCAACTACTCGCGTACACTTGTCAAATCGCTCAACAATTATTATCCTGATAATAAGTATACTCTCTTTACTACCCGCCAATCTGTAGGTGATTTCCAAAAATATATTTCTACACAGCCAACTATAAATGTTCTGGAACCTCAAAGTTTTATTGATAAAAAGTTACGTGCAAGGTGGCGTTCTTATGGCATTACAGAGCTCCTGAATGAAAATCATATTAATGTGTATCACGGACTAAGTAACGAACTCCCTTTTAATATTAAAAATTTTAAAGGCAAAAAAATTGTTACCATTCATGATCTGCTTTTTCTTCGCTATCCAAAGTTGTATCCTTTTCTCGACAGCAAAATTTATAACAAAAAATTTCGCCATTCATGTGATATTGCTGATGTAATTATTGCTATCAGCGAAGAAACAAAGCGTGATATTGAAAAATATTATTTTATTCCGGAAAATAAAATTAAAGTTATCTATCAAAGTTGTGATGAACTGTTTCACATGCAACCCTCTAAAGAGCAAATACAGCAAGTAAAAAACAAACATCAACTCCCTTCTGATTT
>JAHEYA010000326.1 GCA_023251855.1 Bacteroidota bacterium | reverse complement strand
CAGCCACCACGAATAACCATATTTTTGATTTTTTTTGCCAAAATCATCAATAAGATCAGCAGGTTTGATAGAATTTAAAACATACTCTTTGGAAATAATTTGTTTGCCATTCCATTTTCCACTATCTAAATATAATTGACCAATGCGTGCAAAATCAAGCGCGTTGGAATTAAAACAACAATATGTTTTTTCCATACCTCCTTCATGATCAAGGCTCCAGAATGCACTGTTTTTAGCACCTAGCGGTTGCCAAAGTTTTTCGGAAGCATACTCACTTACTTTTTTTTCGGTTGCTTTTTCAAGAATAAAGCCAAGCAATTCCGTGTTGCCACTTAAATATAGAAATGTTTTTCCGGGCTCTTCTGTCACTTTATATTTATAAGTAAGTTCTTTTATATCGCTCCCATAATAAGCCGCTCCCGGGTATGCTAAAGGGTTTACATAATCTTCATCGAAATTAATTCCTGACGACATGGTAAGCAAATGTTTAATTGTAATGTTTGGCCCATGCTCACTTTTAAACTCCGGTAAAAAATCACTAACCGACTGGTCAACGCTTTTAATTTTGCCATCATCAATAGCACAACCAATTAAAACACTTGTGATTGTTTTTGCCATAGAAAATGAATTGGTATTACACTCTTCACTACATCCATCCCAATATTGTTCGTGCGTAACTGAATCGTTTTTTATCACTACAAAAGAAAGTGTTTGCATGTCAGCAAACTCTTTCAGATGTTTTTCCGAAATTTTTTTCGAATTATAAGCACTTGCTGAATGCCACTTTTGGAAAGTTCCCGCTTTTACTTCACGATTATCAAATATCTTATACTCTGTAACATTGGGACCTAAACGCCCTTTGAAATAGGTGTTTACAATGCCTTTATACAAATATGTTTTACCTGAAATAATAACAAGTAAATTTAAAATCACTATAGTGATTAAGAACCATTTTCCTATTTTTCCTAAAATTTTCATCGTATTATTCGTTTAATATTAAAAAGATTTCCAAAATTACATCAATTATAGTGTGGTTATACCGATTTAGGAAATAAAAGCCAATTACATTGATACCAACCATCTGCAATAATGATAGAACGGTCAAAAATACCAAAAAAGAATTTTTACATAGACTCAAAAAAGAATTTTTTTTATTTCGTACATTTAGTCCCTGTTTAAATTTTTTCAATAAAGAATAGACCGAATAAGAATTCTATTGAACGAAATAACTTACAACCAATGTCATTTCGACTGCAAGGAGAAATCTTTTCATAATAAAAAGATTCCTCACCCTTACAGGGATTCGGAATGACAGAAAGGTTTGAAATAACAACTGGCATATAAAAAACTAATTCGCTATAAACTCTAATGAAGTACCCAAATTTACTTAGTAGCAAGTTACCTAATGTGGGAACATCCATATTTACTGTGATGAGTAAATTAGCTGTTGAACATAATGCTATCAATCTTTCTCAAGGTTTTCCAAATTTTAAATGCAGCGAAGAACTAATTAATTTGGTGAATAAATCAATGTTGGCAGGTAATAACCAGTATGCGTTAATGGCAGGTTTAATGCCTCTTCGGGAGATCATCGCTGAAAAAACCGAAAAACTTTACTCCGCTAAATATAATCCGGAAACAGAAATAACAATCACTGCAGGCGCCACACAAGCAATATTTACAGCTATTACAGCATTAATACGTGAAGGGGACGAAGTCATTATTTTTGAACCTGCTTATGATTGTTATCAGCCTGCTATTGAATTAAATGGAGGTAAAACCATCTATTTGCAATTGAAAGCACCCAATTATACTATCAACTGGGAGGAAGTAAAAAAGGTAATTAATTTCCATACCAAAATGATAATTATTAATACTCCGCATAACCCTACAGGGAGTATTATGACTGCTCAGGATATGATACGGTTAGAAAAACTAATCGCAGGAACAGAAATTATTATAATTAGTGATGAAGTATATGAACATATTATTTTTGATGGGCTTGAACATCAAAGTGTAGCTCGTTTTCCGAAGCTGGCCGAACGTAGTTTTATTATTTCATCATTCGGTAAAACCTTTCATACAACCGGCTGGAAAGTGGGCTATTGTGTAGCTCCCGAAAAATTAACGACCGAATTTCGAAAAGTTCATCAATACATGGTGTTCTGTGCCAATGCACCTATTCAACATGCATTGGCAGAATATCTGAAAAATAAAAATAATTATTTAGAGCTGGGAAATTTTTATCAAAAGAAAAGAGACTATTTTAATGCATTAGTAAAGGATTCTAAATTTACGGTAATACCCGCTGCCGGAACGTATTTTCAGTTATTGCGCTATAATGGAATAAGTAAAGAAAAGGATACCAATTTTGCGGTTCGTTTAACAAAGGAATTTGGTATTGCATCTGTACCTATTTCTGTTTTCTATCACAATGGCGTTGATAACAAAGTATTGCGTTTTTGTTTTGCAAAAACAGAAGAAACCCTGGAAAAAGCTGCTGCAATATTGAATAAGATATAAAAGTAAATTATCAACAACCATTAAGCAACAAGGGTTTTGATTACTGCTCACTACCGAATATTTTTTTATGACGGACTTAAAAATTACAATCATACAAAGCAATATACATTGGGAAAGCAAAGAAGCCAACCTTCTAATGTTTTCTCAAAAAATCAATACTATCACTGAAAGTACTGATTTAATTGTACTTCCGGAAATGTTTACTACATGCTTTAGTATGAGTCCCAAAAAATTTGCTGAACCAGTGAATGGCGCAACAGTAAATTGGATGCGAGCAAAAGCCAAAGAAAAAAATTGCACAATCACCGGAAGTTTTATTTGTGAAGAAAACGGCAAATATTATAATCGCCTTATATGGATGAATGCTGACGGGACTTATAGCACCTACGACAAACGCCATTTATTCCGGATGGCAAATGAAGACAGCCATTATAGTTCAGGTAAAGAAAAAATAATTGTTGAACTAAAAGGTTGGAAAATCTGTCCCTTAATCTGTTATGATCTCCGTTTCCCGGTTTGGAGCAGAAGAAAACCCGAAGCTGATTTTGACCTCCTTATATTTGTTGCAAATTGGCCTGAAGTGCGCAGTTACCCTTGGAAAACATTGTTACTTGCACGCGCAATTGAAAACCAATGTTATGTTGCAGGATTGAACAGAATAGGAAATGATGGTAATGAAATGCTTCATTCAGGAGACTCATCTGTGATAAATCCCAAAGGTTTAATCATTAGCAAAATCAAACCACACGAGGAATCTATAGAAACTGTAACTTTAAATTATGCAGAGTTAATTGAATTTAGAAAAGCATTTCCCGCAGTGCTTGATGCTGATGATTTTGAAATAAAGAACTAATATGAAAACAGCCTTTGTTTGTTATAATGTTCAGGAGAAGTACACCTTAAATTCCGTTCAAGATGAAGATGCTCTTCTTTTGGAATTTTTAAAAAGAAAAGGATTGGATATTTATTATGAAGTGTGGACAAATGAAACTATTAATTGGTCGGATTATGAACTGGTTTTAATAAAGGCTCCATGGGATTATCATGAGAATATCACTGCTTTTTATAATTGGTTAGATCTGCTTAAAAGCTTATCCATTCCAATGTTTAACCCCTACGAAATAATTAAGTGGAATTGTGATAAACATTATTTAAAAGATATTTCAGCTGCCGGATTATCCATTATCCCAACACTTTTTATTGAAAAAAATACCATTCCCCAACTGGATTCCTTTTTTAAACAATTGAATAGTGAAAAGCTTATCATCAAGCCCTGTGTAAGCGCAAGCGCAAAAAATACGTTTGTTTTAACTCCTAAAAATTATTCTGTTTATCAAAAA
>JAHEYA010000325.1 GCA_023251855.1 Bacteroidota bacterium | reverse complement strand
GAAAATGATCCCGATTTTCCTTGCAATTGAAGTCTTGGTGAGTTGAAATTACCAAATGCTTCTATTGTTAAAGTACTGCTTACTTTATACGTTGCATTAAAATTGATGCGGTAATTAAAACTGTTAATATCATTACTGCCAAGGCTACCACTATTTATATAACGTTGGTAGAAAGAAATATTTGAGCGCAATTCAATTTTTGAAGTTACCGGCATTGAACCTGACAAGTTAAGTCCAATATTGGTAGCAGACCTGATGTTTTCAGTTTTAGTAAGAGCCACATTGCTGTATGCTGAGTCATTCACCTTGTAAACAGGATAATATGTTGTAAAAGGTTGCATATCAAAATTTGATCTGCGGCAAAAAAGTGAAACATAAATATTTTTTCCTTTTTCAAAAAATTTAGAATAGCCTAGTTCAACTTTGTTTGCAATTTCAGGTTTTAAAAATGGATTACCAGTTACTAAGTTTTTAGGATCAGTTGAATTAATGAATGGATTCAAATCTTCACCATCAGGGCGTTCTACGCGATGACTAAAACTTAGCTTGATTTTCTGATTGTCTTTAAGTTTAGTGGCTAACATTAATGACGGAGCAAAATTGGCGTACGAAGGAATAGTTATATCATCCGTTTTCGCAAAATGAGCATCAGTATCTGTGTATTCATAGCGGCATCCTGCTTTTACCTCAATAAATTTTAATTTGAATGTACCACTGATGTAACAGGCAGAAATATTTCTGTTGTATTTCATTGCACTTGACTGTGCGACATTAAAATTGTAATCAGCTGTTTGCGGGTCAAATAAATAAATATCTGAGTTTATGTTTATCAGGTTCATATTTGTTTTGACACCGGTTTCCAGAACAATACTTTTACTTACAGGTTCAGTAAAATCAACTGAAATACTTGCATTTTTATCAATACCTGTATTTTTACCAACTGAGCCATTAAATGGAGTATTGTACGTACTTTGACTTTGGGTTTGTTGAAAATACGAATCCAAATTTCCATTTGTAAAATTGGTTGAAATAGTTAATTCCCTGTTTTCTTTTTTAAATATTTTTTTATAATCCAGACTTGCATCAATTCCTTTCATCTTAAAAGTATTAATAGAATTAAGGTTGTTGTTAACATCAGAAAGAATAGTTGAGTTACCATCACCAGTTATTAGTTGTCTTTGACCGGTTTTGTTTCCACCCATTCCAAAATTATTGTATGCTAAGGATGCTGAGATCGTGCTCATTTCATTGATATCCAGATCAACACCAAGTCCAGTTTGGAAACCGCGTCTGTAAAAATCTCCTGATCCATTTTGTGTTAAACTGGTTGTTTGTTTTGTTTCAGAGTCAATTGCTGTGCGCTTCATTGTTGTTCTTATTGAAGAGTTTAACAGTTCACTTCCACCGAAAAAAGCATTTACTCCTAATTTACCTTTGCGTGCGTTTAAGTTAAGAGAGCTGTTTTCCAGGCGTGTGCCTGCAGAACCGGATATATTACCATTGATTCCTTCAGCATTACTTTTTTTAAGAATGATATTTATAATTCCACCGGTTCCTTCTGAATCATATTTTGCACCCGGACTGGTTATCACTTCAATACTCTGGATCTGGTTTGCAGGTATATTTTGAAGTACATCGGCAAGGTTGCTTCCAAAAACAGAAGAGGGTTTACCATTAATCAAAAAACGAATGTTTGAATTTCCTTGAAGTTCCACTTTTCCATCCAAATCAACTGATACCTGCGGTATTTTTTTTAAAATATCGGTAGCAACACCGGTTTGTGAAGTAACATCTTTTTCTACATTATAAACTATTCTATCTACTTTGTTTTCGATTAAACTTTTATCAGTTGTTATAGTTACTTCCTTTAATTCAGCGGTTGTTGATATTAATTTCATATCACCTAATAAATTGGTTGGATTACTTTTAGTAATAATGATATTGTTTTTGGAAAGTGCTTTATAACCTAAAAAATAAACCAGTAGTTTATATGATCCATTAGGAACACCGGATAGCTCAAATGCACCTTTTTCATCTGTTGTTGCTCCATTTACAATTTTGTTATCATCTTGTTTTACTAAACTGATAACTGCAAATTCAACTGGTTTGGTTGATATCGAGTCAATAATTCTACCTTTTATTTTTCCATCTTGCTGAGCTTTTGAATTAAAAGCAACGATGAGGAGAAGCAATGTGATCACTTCATACCTACTGATAACGTTTTTAGTTTCCATGTTTGAGAAGGTTTAGGTTTGTGAACTATACTCATAATGGAGAGAACTTCTAAAAGATACAGAAATAAATAAATTATTTTTTTTGATTGTGTAATACCAATTATGAATTGGTCAATTTCCTTGGACCTCACCCCCAACCCCTCTCTCCTTCGACAGGCTCAGGATAAACTCGGAGAGGGGAGTGTTGGACTAAAATATAATCGGAGTGGGTATCGAAGGCGGTATTTATAAAGCATTGTAGATTGGCAGGAGGGAGGCTATACAAAAAAATCTGATTTGGAGAAGTATATTAATATGGTAACAGGTAGAAGAGTTGAAGAAGGATTTTTTTAAAGATCAATTTCTTTGAAGGTTTTTTTATTTCTCAAAAAATAATCGACAATAATTGAATGTTTATATATCCCTGCAGTAGCATGTTTTTTAATTCCTTTTTTTAATTGTCTGCGTTTTTTTACTGTTTTGTTCAATGAAGAATAAAAACTACCATGTGCTTTTAGTACAGCCATAAAATTATCAAACTCTCCAGATAATAGGAATTTCAAGCCAGCAATGCCATCCAAAACAAATCGAATAAATAATTTTGAATAAAAATTATCGGAAGGAAGGTTTTTGTAGAGTAATATCAGATTGTTGCGAAAATTCAAAAATGTTTTGTACGGATTTGATTTTTTTAATGTTCCACCACCAACGTGATATACGATTGAATCTCCACAATACATTATCTTATAACCGTTGTTCTTTAGTCTCCAGCACAAATCAATTTCTTCCATGTGTGCAAAAAAATCCTCATCAAAACCTTGCATTTGCTGAAAATATTCAGCTCTTATAAACAAACAAGCACCTGTTGCCCAAAATATTTCTGAAGTAGTATTGTATTGTCCTTTATCTTCTTCAAGAGTTTCAAAAATCCGGCCTCTGCAAAATGGATAACCGTATTTATCAATAAAACCGCCCGCTGCACCAGCATATTCAAAATGTGTTTTATTATTAAAATCCAGTATTTTGGGTTGACAGGCAGCAATAGTTTTATCACTATACATTAATTTAATTATCGGCTCAATCCAGTTTGGAGTAACTTCTACATCCGAATTAAGTAAAACATAATAGTCGGCTTTTATCTGCTTTAATGCATCATTATAGCCCTTTGCGAATCCACCATTTGTTGTATTCTGAATAATTTTAATGGCAGGATAATTAGTTTGAAGAAAAGAAACCGAATCATCGGTGGAAGCATTATCAGCAACTATAAGCTGGGACTCAGCTGAATTAAAGGAAAGCACAGAAGGTAAAAATTTTTCAAGAAATTTTTCACCATTCCAATTTAAGATAACAACTGCAACTTTCATAAAACAAATGTAAAGGAAATTAAATTGTTGATGGAAATGGGGTAAGTAGAATGCTTGAATTACCACTAAATACCTTATTGCATAGTTAACGAAATAAGCTTGTGCAAGTTGGCTTACAAAGATGAATTCTATCATGTAATTTATTCCACAACGACTTTCTTTGTAAAGCGCGCAGCATTATTTTTGCCAACAATCAAATAAATACCCGATTTTAATTGTTCCGGAAATGAAATAGAAAAATTACCTGAATCAGTTATAACTTCCTTTGAAAATAAGGATTTCCCGAAAATATC
>JAHEYA010000044.1 GCA_023251855.1 Bacteroidota bacterium | reverse complement strand
ACAAAAATAGTACCTGATTTTCAAAAGTAAAAGTAAAAATTATTTTTAAAATTACGAGAATTTTGCGTTCATAAAAAAATTCGGTTTTTAAAAATCAAATTATTATATTTGGACTGCAAAAAATTAAAAAATTTTTAAAATGAGAAAAAATTTACTTTTGGCTTCTTTGTTTTTGAGTTCACAACTGTTTGCTCAAAGCACATATATGCAGGTATACTCCATATTTCAGGCAAAATGTGCAAGCTGCCATAATTCAAGTGTTTTTTCAGGTTCTCTTGATCTGGCATCTGCCCCATCGGTAGTATATACTCATATTGTAAATCATAATCCTGTAAATCCCGCATCATTGGCTTTAGGGCATAAATTGATTAGTGGGGGAGAGCCACATAGAAGTCTTTTGTTGAGAAAGATAAACAATGGTTTGGATACAGATAATAATATTTCAGTTAATGAAGGTGCGGCAATGCCACAATCACCCAATCCGGCATTGAGTAACTATGAAATAGAATTGGTTCGTCAATGGGTTTTGAGTGGTGCACCTCAAACCGGTATGGTGGTAGATACTGCATTGCTTACCAAATTTTATTCTGGTTACGGAATTACTAATCCTGCTGTTCCTCTTGCTCCACCATCAACTGCCGGTTTTCAGATTCACTTAGGGAAAGTATTTGTTGCTCCGGCAAGTGAAAGCGAAGTTTTTATTAAATACAATACAAGACTTACTGATACTACTGAAGTATATCGTGTTCAACCTTTACAACCAGCGCAATCTCATCATTTGGTTATTTATAAATTTTTTCCCGGACAGGATGTTAATTACGCAAAAGGTTTCAGATCTGCCACCGGAACAGGAGGCAATGGCCCATCACATGCTAGTGCAGATGCTCTTTCAGCATTTTCTCCATTAACTCTTGACCATGTTTTGCCTGCAGGAACCGCCTATAGGGTTGAGAAAAATGCAGTATTCGATTTGAATTTACATATTGTGAATCCAAACCCCGATAGCGTACTTGGGGCCGAAGTGTATATTAATTTTTATACCCAGCCAAAAGGTACTGCTCAAAAAATTATGTATAGAAGAAATTTTCCGGACCTATCTATTGTGATACCTCCCGGAGATAGTACCATTTATGATAATGTTGCGGCTTTTGATTCAACTGAAACTAATATGTGGGAGATATGGATTATGTACACCCACACCCATCGTTATGGTGTAGATTATGATATTTGGAAACGTAATCCTGATTTTACAAAAGGAGATCAGGTATACGAAGGTTTTTATGATTTTGATTATGCTGTTAATCAGGGATACTATGGGTGGGGAGTGCATGGGGCGCAGGAAAGATTCAGTCCGTTTTTAGAAATTAACCCTCAATTGGGATTTTTAAGTCGTGCAAAATGGTATAATTTCGGAACTGATACCGTACGTTTCGGATTAACTTCCCTTACGGAGATGTCGGTTATTGGATTTGAATATACGTATGGTCCTCCAATCGCTACGGCAGGTTTACAAACCATTGAGAATTCAACATTATCTTTTAAAACATATCCGAACCCTTATTCCGATGTAACAAAAATAACTTATTCGTTAAAGGAGAGTTCCAAAGTGAAATTGGAGGTATATAACGTTTTGGGCGAAAAAGTTCAAACATTGGCTGAAGAAGAGCAGAATAAAGGGAATTACCAATACACATTTAATAATTCGGAAGCAGGAATTTATTTTCTTGCTATAACAGTAAACGGAAAAAGATATTTACAGAAATTGATTCAAACGGATTAATTTTTGCAAAAATTAATAACGTTAAATTACCTAACACCTTCGATGAATAATTGGTACTAAACGTTTGTCATTTTTTTATTTTTTTTTATTCGATTCAGTTTATTTTTGCATTGTTAATTATTATCAGATATAAAACTTGTTTTTTATACAGTATTTTTAACATCAACTAGTAACATCAAAAAAATCAATTATTTTTGCAAACAAATAAATTAAAAATCTAAAAGAACCCAAAATGAAAAAAACACTACTTATTTTATTTTCAGCCTTTGCTTCCTTGAATTTTGCTAATGCACAGGTTAATTCATACACATTTGCTGCATCTTCAGGAACCTATACCCCAATTACAGGTGGTAGCCTAATAGGTGGTGCAACGGACGATGAAGAACGTTTTTTGGATCCGGCAACACCTGCCGGAACTACATCAGCCTCCACAGGAGTGGGTTTTCCAATAGGTTTTAGTTTCACCTTTAATGGACAGGTTTTCGACAAATTAGGAATCAATACAAATGGGTGGATATGCTTTGGAAAGTCAAGCTTAACCCCTTCAGTAGATATGAACTCGGCAAACTATTATACATTGCCACTGTCGCAAACATCATCCGCTACTCCTGCGCTTTTGCGCAATAGAGTTGGTG
The DNA here is from genome assembly GCA_023251855.1 of Bacteroidota bacterium. Taxonomy (GTDB): domain Bacteria; phylum Bacteroidota; class Bacteroidia; order 2-12-FULL-35-15; family 2-12-FULL-35-15; genus 2-12-FULL-35-15. The sequence goes on along the minus strand of JAHEYA010000044.1, from coordinate 8,296 downwards.
GTCTTGCAAGAGATTTGGCAAGCCAAACTGGTTCATCATTGAGAATTGAAACAATTGGAACCTCTCCGAATAAAGTTTGTGTTATTCAATGGACAAATTATAGAAAATTCGCTGCTACCGGTGATAATTTCAATTTCCAAATTCGTTTAAAAGAAACTTCGAATAATGTGGAAATTGTTTATGGCGCAATGACCAATAATACTTCATTAGCGATTACACAAGTTGGTTTGAGTGGAACAACAAATTCAGATTTCAATATCAGAAAAACATCAACTGATTGGTCGGCAACAACTGCAGGTGCAGTTAATACTGATACATGCCGCCTTTCTGCTACTGTTAAACCTGCATTAGGTCAAACTTATACATGGACACCTCCTATAGCATGTTCGGGAACACCAACTGCCGGTACAGCATCCGCTGTTCCAGCTGTAGTATGTAGTGGAGTAAATTTTGATTTAGTTTTAACAGGTTATACCCCAGGTGTATCCGGCCTTACTTTTCAATGGCAATCATCTGCCACATCAGGTGGAACTTATACAAATATAACAGGGGCAACTACACCAACCTTCACAACTACGCAAACTGCTGCAATGTTTTACCATTGCATTGTAACATGTAGTGGGGGCGCTCCTGCTACATCATCGGTGGTGAATGTTACAATGAATACACAAATGAATTGTTATTGTGTTTCCACTGCAACAAGTGTCGCTGATGAAGACCTGTTTAATGTTACCGTTGGCACTTTGAATAATTCATCAACTTGTTCCACCACAGGGGGTACAGGCTCTACCTTAAATGAATATTCAAATTATACTGCACTTCCTGCGCCAAATCTTGCAAAAGGAACATCCGTTGCCTTTTCTATACAGGTTGGAACTTGTGGTACAGGTTCATACAGAAATGCATTTAAGATCTTTATTGATTATAACCAAAATGGAAATTTTGCTGATGCAGGAGAACGTGTTTTTCAATCCGATACTGTGAAAGGAATATATACAAAAACAGGAAGTTTTACTGTGCCTACAGCTGCTACAGTTGGGAATACATTAATGAGAGTGGTATTAAACGAAACTACTTCTTCTTCATCAATTGATTCTTGCGGAACCTACTTATGGGGAGAAACTGAGGATTATATTGTTAATATTACTGGAGCTGCCGGTATTGAAGAAAATAAATTTGGCACTGTTTCAATTTATCCAAATCCAACATTAGGGTTATTTAATATTACTGTTGGAAATGCAAATTTTACTCAAATGTCAATTAATGTGTATGATATTCAAGGTAAAGAAGTATTCCATACTTTTGAAAAGAACAGCTCATCTGATTTTAACAAGCAAATTCACTTAGAGGGTTTAACAAAGGGTATTTATTATATCAAGTTAAATTCAGATAAAGGCGTGAATATTCAAAAACTAATCATTCAATAATAAGAGATAAAATACTGATTTTTAAGCCCTTCCAATAATTTGGAAGGGTTTTTTTTGTTATTTATTCCTTTTTCGGGGTTCCTAAAACTTCAGTTTTATCATTTTCTTTCAAAGATTAAAAACGTTAACTCAATCAAATCCAACGTTAACTAATTGTTCCTCCACGTTCCCTATTTTTTTTAATATGAACATTATCTTAGTTCTACTTTTACACCATAATATAAAACTAAATACTAACAAGGCTAATAAGCAATCAAAAAAAATCTCGTATTTTCGCAGCCCGATAAGAAACTAAAAACCTAAAAAGCACAAACAAAATGAAAAAAATAGTACTTACTTTATTTTCAACAATTGTTTTGTTGAATTTTATGTATGCGCAAGCTAGTGCATATACATTTGCTCAATCATCAGGAACGTACACCCCGATTACGGGTGCAACTTTGCTTGCTTCGGGCATTACTCCTGATGACAATGTATATGGTCCGCTTAATATTGGATTTACCTTTAATTTTAATGGAACAAACTATACTCAATTTGGTTTGAATGTAAATGGTTGGATAAGTTTGGGCTCAGCAGTACCAACAAGTAGTTATACGCCTATTAGTGGTGGTACAATCAACAATATTATTTGTCCAATGGGCAAAGATCTTCAGTTAGGTTATACATCAAGTGGTGTAGCAACAGTTGGAAGTGCTATCGTAACAAATGTTAGCAGTACCACCGGTTTTGTTGTTGGAGATACATTAAAAACGGCAACCGGATTTACTGGAACACCAACAATCACTGCACTTACAACTACAACCTTAACGCTTTCTTCAAATGCAACAACAGCTACAACTGCAGGAACATATACTGTTGGAGGAACAATACGTTATCAAACCACAGGTACTGCACCTAACAGAGTTTGTGTTATTCAATGGAACCGTGCACGTAGATATAATACTACAGCAACCACGGGTATGAATAATTTATTTAATTTTCAAATCCGTTTGACCGAAACAACCAATACTATAGCATTTGTTTATGGTACATTTCAAACCAATGCTACTGCAAGTGTTTACCAGGTAGGTCTTCGTGGTGCATCGTTAACTGATTTTAACAACAGAAAAACTTTGACCGATTGGTCGGCAACAACAGCTGGAACAGCTAATACGGACACCTGTCGTTTGTCAACAACCGTAAAGCCTGCATCCGGTCAAACATATACCTGGTCGCCTCCTCCTGCTTGTACCGGAACGCCAACAGCGGGAACAGCTTCAGCTCCAACCGGAGCATGCAGTGGTGTAGCTTTTAACCTTACATTAACCGGATTTACTACAAATGTTTCGGGTCTTACTTTTCAATGGCAATCATCAACCACATCAGGAGGAACGTATACCAATATAACAGGTGGTACAACTGCTGTATTTTCAACAACTCAAACTGCAGCAATGTTCTATAAATGTGTTGTAACATGCACAGGAAGTGGTCAAACAGCCACTTCAAATGTGGTGAATGTAACTATGAATACTCCTGCGGGTTGTTATTGTATAGCGGTTCATTCAGGAGCTTGCAGTACAACAGATAATATTGATAGTGTGAGAATAGTAGGTACTACGCTTGCTAATTTACACACAGGTTGTACAGGTACCAATGGAAATGCGTATACGATTTATCCTTCAACCGGTAATACAACTGCTTCACTGCAAGCAGGCAGTACCTACACTTTTAAAGTTACAACAACAACAAATAACATTATTTCTATTTGGATGGATTATAATCAGAATGGAACATTTGAGGCATCTGAATGGACTCAGGTATGTACCACTTCAGTTGCTAATACTGTTAATTCAATTGCTATTGCTATCCCTTCAAGTGCTTTAGCCGGTCTGACTGGATTAAGGATCAGAAGTCGTTTGAATGGAAATACAAATGGTGCTACAGATGCTTGTACGACTTTTGGAAGCGGTGAAACAGAAGATTATAAAGTAACCGTGATTGCTGCTACACCATGTACCGGAGCTCCAACAGCAGGAACTGCCTCAGCTCCAGCAAGTGTTTGTAGTGGAGCCAGTTTTAGTCTTACATTAACAGGTTATTCTGCCAATTCAGGTCTTACTTTTCAATGGCAATCATCAACTGCTTCCGGTGGAACTTATACAAACATTTCAGGAGCTACTAGTACTACCTATTCAACAACACAAACAACAGCATTATTTTATAAATGTGTTGTAACATGTACTGCAAGCAGCCAAACAGCTACTTCAAATGTGGTGAATGTAACTATGAATACTCCGGCAGGTTGTTTTTGTACCTCAGCTGCAACAAGTGCTTCTGATGAAGATATATTTAATGTTACTGTTGGCACTCTTAATAATTCATCCACGTGTTCAACTACGGGCGGTACAGGCTCTACTTTGAATTTGTATTCAAATTACAGCTCTGTAACTGCACCAAATCTTGCCAAGGGTGCTTCAACTGCATTTTCTGTTCAGATAGGAACATGCGGAACAGGTTCTTTTAAAACTGCATTTAAGATATTCATTGATTACAATCAAAATGGTTCTTTTGCAGAGGTGGGAGAAAGAGCTTTCCAATCTGATACTGCTATGGGTACTTACACTAAAACAGGAACATTTATGGTTCCCACAAGTGCAGTATTAGGAAACACCAGAATGAGAGTGGTATTGACTGAAACTACTAGTGCTTCCTCCATTGATTCTTGTGGAACTTATCCCTATGGTGAAACAGAAGATTATACAGTGAATATTACTGCAGCAACCGGAATAGATGAAAATACGCTCAACAACTTCTCTGTATATCCAAATCCAACAACCGGAATGTTTACTATTTCAGCAAATAATGTACATTTCACAACATTAGCAATCAATGTATTTGATATTCAAGGCAAAGAAGTTTTCAATGCAATTGACAAGAATAATTCACTTGATTATAACAAACAAATTAATTTAGAAGGTTTATCAAAAGGCATTTATTACATCAAACTAAATGCAGGTAATGGAACTAAGATCCAAAAATTAGTTATTCGATAATCAGTAGTTACCGATCAAATTTTAAAAACCCTTCTACCAATGGTGGAGGGGTTTTTTTTAGATGTTTCTTTTCTTCAGCTCAAAAAAATGGCGTACTTTTGCAACCTTAAAAATAACAAACCAAAAACGAAAAAAATGAAAAAAATTGTACTTGCTTTATTTTCGACCACCCTTTTGTTGAACACTATAAATGCGCAGGTTAGTACCTACACATTTGCATCATCAGCGGGCACCTATACTGCAATTACCGGTGGAACAGTATTGGGCGATACCAGTTGTGACGAGCAAAATTTTGTTAATCCTTCCATCCCATTAGGAGGAACGGCTACATCCGGAAACGGCTTCTCTATTGGTTTTAACTTTACTTATAATGGGATTGTTTTTGATAAAGTAGCTATTAATACAAATGGTTGGATAAGTTTAGGTCAATCCAGTTTAACGCCTTCGGTAAACATTCAATCCTCCCATTATTTCGCTCAAATTTTATCACAATCATCAACTGCCACACCGACACTATTACGTAATAGAATTGCCGGTCTTGATTTTGACTTGGATGCACAAACCGGCTCTGAACTAAGAATAGAAACAACCGGAACATCTCCGAACAGAGTTTGTGTTATTCAATGGAAAAAATACAGGAGATATAATTTTACAGATCTTTATAATAATGATTTGAACTTTCAAATTCGGTTAAAAGAAACATCAAATGTTATACAGGTTGTTTATGGTACTGTTACTATTAATACCCCTGCTGTTAATCCGCAGGTAGGTTTAGGTGGTACCACCTCCTCTGATTTTAATTGCAGAAAATCAACAACAAGCTGGATAACAACAGCAGCAGGAACTGTCAATACCGATACATTGCGTCTTTCACCAACTGTTAAACCTGCTTCAGGCAGAACCTTTACCTGGACCCCCGTGTTTGCATGCACCGGAACACCAACAGCAGGTACAGCTTCCGGATTACCCGCCATTGTTTGTGCAGGAGATAGCATCAATCTTACATTAACCGGGTTTACACCAAATGTTACAGGTCTTACTTTCCAATGGCAATCTTCTACTACGTCAGGTGGAACCTATACAAATGTTACCAATGGTACAAATTCTACTTGTACCACCTCCCAAACAGTTGCCATGTTCTATCATTGTGTTGTAACCTGTACAGGAAGCGGTTTTTCGGCAACTTCAAACATTGTAAATATAACAATGAATACACCAACCAATTGTTATTGTACACCTCATTCAAACTGCTCACTAGCGGATGAGATCTTAAAAGTAACTTTTGCAACAATTAATAATACCACTACCACCTGCCCAACAACAGGGTATTCATCCTATCTTACTCCTAATCCTACATTAAACCCGGGAACGAGTTATCCAATTGGTGTATTTGTAAATAATGGTGGAACTGAGCATGTTGCAGCCTGGATTGATTACAATCAAAATGGAATTTATGATGCATCTGAATTTACTTTAGTTGGAAGTGGCGACAGTGTATTGATCTCCGGATCTATTATCATACCTTCGGCAGCTACATTAGGGGCTACTATGATGCGTGTAAGAGCAAGATACAGCACAGCGCTTACCGCTGCCGATGCTTGTTTGGTATACTCTTTTGGCGAAACCGAAGATTATAAAGTAACAATAGCTGTATCAACAGGTATAGATGAAAATGCTTTTGGTAACATTTCTGTTTATCCTAATCCAACAAAAGGACTATTTACTATTACTGCTAGTAATCCAAATTTTAATGAACTAGCCATCACTATACTTGATATTCAAGGTAAAGAAGTGTATGGTGTTATAGATAATTCAGTACGTACAGGATTAACTTATAACAAACAAATTAATATTGATGGTTTGGCGAAAGGCATTTATTATATCAAGTTGAGTACGGATAAGGGAGTTAAAACTCAGAAGTTGATTGTACAATAAGCAGTAGAATAATGGAATAAAAAAACGTCCCGCAGACATTCTGCGGGACGTTTTTTTTGAGACCTTACCCCCAACCCCCATAGCCGTCAGGCTAAGGATGCATTTTTCTTATTATCAAATAATTACAATTGTCGTTCGCGATAAAAATTGTTCTATCAATAATACTCTTTTTCTTTTGTCTTGATCCCCTTCGACTAAGCTCAGGGCAGGCGCCAGAAACAAAAAATCAAGACTGCAAATTCATTTGATTAAAAATCTAAACGCCAGTCAGCGGAGCGGAAAAACTCGACTAATAAATGATTGCAAACATTCAAAATTCGTTTAGTCTCAAACACTTTCCGCTTTTCGCACCTGCCCTCGCTTTGACTGACCTTTGATTTTTTTATCAAATGTATTTGAGGTCGGTCCTTTCGTTTTTTCAATAAGCAATTAAAAAATGTCAGCCTTTTTTCAATCTTTCCAACAATGTAAACCATTGACAATCAACAATTTTTTCTTTAGCCTGACGGCTATACCCTCAACCCCTCTGACCTCATCCGCCCTTCGGGCAACTTCTCCAAAGGAGAAGGGAAGTGGAAGCAATTTTTGAGAGAGGGGAGCGATGAACTAAAATATATTTTAAAATGGTTTAAATTGAAACTTATTGAATCACCACTTTCTCGGTTTGTTTTCCTTTTCCGGTTATTAATTCAAAAAAGTAAATTCCTTTAGTTAAGTTTTGAATGCTTATGTCAGTTGAATTTATGCCGCTGATCACTGTTAATTCATTGTTATAAACAATACGTCCAAGCATATCCACTAGCTTTACATTCACTTTTTGATTTTTTGCTGAGGTGTACCTTACTGCAAAAACTCCGTTGTTTGGATTTGGTAAAAGCAGAATTGTTTCATTGATCTCCTGATTATCAGAAATACCAAGAACCTCATTATTACAAGGTAAATTAGGACCGGTAATTTTTGTCATCGTCATAAAATCAATGTAACAAGCAAACTGCATACTATCAATAAACGGGTTACGGTTACCTTGTAAAGAATCAACAAAATCATTACGTGCAATTTCGAAATTATCAGGTGGATCCTGTGTATTCCATGTTTTTAGGATGTTTTGATCTTGACCAAAAGGAATAGCATTACTGATACGATTTGGTAAGGCCCAGCTGCCACCATAGGTAGCATCTGTATTTGGTGAACCTGTGTAAGCAACACCGGTATAAGCAATACACTCATAGAACATACAACGTGCAGCATCACCTTTATCAGAATCACGAGGCTCATATACTTTATGTCCAAACACATCATACCCAAGTTTAGCTCCTAAATAAGTTGATATTGGGGTTCCTACCACAACACCTAGCGGATTATTACTGCGAACAGCATTAGCATTGGTTTGATTGGTTGGTGTTATCATGTGGTAATCATTGTACTCAGGGCGACCTTGAAAATTAGCATCGTTAACAGTAGCTTGCCAGCTTTGGCAATACGTATGCTCACGACTGAAATTTTCGGTGGTCCAATCGAAAGGTTCTGTATACACTTTGTTTTCACCACTGTATACACAGGTAATTACGCGTTGATTGCCGGTTGTGTCGCGTGTATATAATCCGGCAGCCATTAACGGGCCATAATTACTGTAAAGTTGAAGCGTATGGGGATTTATTTTTGCATGCAGGTCGGTAACAAACGTGGCACTTGAAGAATGTGCAGTGCTGTAATAATTAGCCGCCTGCATTGAACCACCACTGGTAACATTACCCATTAAAGGACTTGTAGTTAAATAATTACGATAGGTTGAAACACCATTGTAAGCAAACACTGCAAAATAGTATTGTGTATTTGCAACAATATCATTTGGAGTAAAGCTGGTAGCGTTTGAACTGTAAACTACTTTTGAGCTTCCGATCA
>JAHEYA010000324.1 GCA_023251855.1 Bacteroidota bacterium | reverse complement strand
ACAATCCTTGGTAATAATAGTGATGATAAATTCGGTTATGGCTCAATTGAAAACTGGGACTGCGGAACCAAAATTGTTGGCGACAAAAAATTTCGAATAATTGATGACGAATTATCCAAAGATGAAATTCAATTTTTAACAGCATATAACGTAAGAATGCTATCCCCATTTAATTATTTTCCATTTCCAAAAGACCGTCATTTGAAGTTTGGTAGCTTAAATGGAGAAAGTCATTTACTCCGAAAATATGTTGAGGCTTATTTTGAAAATAAATTTGAAGACTCATTTAAAAAATTCAGACAAACGGGAAGAATACGAAATTAACTGATTGTAATGGCACCTTTGCATTATGGAAGCAGAAGTGCAAATATGAATAGTAGTGCAATTAATAAACATTGTGGGTTTATACAAGTTAGTGCAACAAAACCGCCACAACGCAAAGCTGCAAAACTTTAGCGAGAAGTGTTATAAAACAAAAAAACACTTTTCGCTTTTGCTTTCCCAATAACCTCGGCCAGTTCAGGTTCTTTCGCTTCTTTAATATTTTTTACTGATTTAAAGTGAGTCAATAATTTTTGTGCAGTAGCAGTACTTATCCCTTCAATTTCAGTCAACTCTGTTTTTAAAGTTCCTTTATCTCTTTTGCTTCTGTGATGTGTAATTCCGAAGCGATGTGCTTCATCACGTATCTGTTGAATTATTTTTAATGTTTCACTTCGTTTGTCTAAATAGATTGGAATAGAATCATTCGGAAAATAAATTTCTTCCAGTTTTTTAGCAATTCCAATAATTCCAACTTTTCCTCTAAGCCCTAATTTTTCAAGGCTTTCCATTGCAGAACTTAATTGTCCTTTTCCGCCATCAATTACAATTAGTTCGGGAAGAGGCAGTTTTTCTTCCAACACACGTTTATAACGTCTGTAAATCACTTCTTCCATAGATGCAAAGTCATCAGGCCCTTCTACCGTTTTAATATTAAAATGGCGGTATTCTTTTTTACTTGGTTTAGCATCTTTAAAAACTGTCATTGCGGCTACCGGAAAAGCACCTTGAAAATTAGAATTGTCGAAACACTCTATATGACGGGGTTCTTGTGTGAGATGTAAATCTTTTTTCATTTGTTCCAGAATACGTTTGGTATGGCGTTCCGGATCAACAAGACTTTCTTGTTTTATTTTTTCATTTTTGTAATATTTTACATTTCGTTCCGATAATTCAAGCAAATGTTTTTTATCACCTCGTTGAGGAATTGTAAATTCTACATTCGGAAATACTGTTTCCAATGCAAAAGGAATAATAACTTCTTTTGAATCACTGTTGAATCGTTCACGTAATTCAGCAATAGCAAGAGTTAACAGCTCTTCATCACTTTCATCCAATTTTTTTTTCAGTTCGATTGTATGTCCTTGAATGATTGCTCCATTTATTACTTTTAAAAAATTTACATACCCGGCTTTTTCATCTGACACAATAGAAAACACATCAACGTTATTAATGGTAGGACTTACAACGGTTGATTTACTTTGGAATTTTTCTAACAGATTAATTTTCTCTTTGATGAGTTGAGCATTTTCAAAATCCATTTTTTCAATACGCTGTTGCAACAATGCTTTTAAATGTTTTGCTACAGTAGAAATATTTCCTTTAATAATTTCTTTTATTTCAGCTATGGTCTGATCATATTCAATTATTGTTTCTTTGCCAACACAGGGCGCTTTGCAGTTACCAATATGATATTCCAAACACACTTTAAACTTGTTTGCTTTTATTGCGGAATCTTCCAGTTTTAAATTGCAATTGCGAAGTTTATAAAGTTGTTTAATTAAATCCAGCACCATGTTCATCACCCTGACTGATGCATAAGGGCCAAAATAACTTGATCCATCCTTAACCACAATACGAGTGCTAAATACCCTTGGGAAACGCTCATTTTTGATACAGATCCAAGGATAGGTTTTATCATCTTTCAATAAAACATTATAACGTGGCTGGTATTTTTTTATAAGATTATTTTCTAAAAGCAGAGCATCAATTTCGGTATCAACAATAATGAATTTGATATCAGAAATTTTTTTTACAAGTACTTGTGTTTTTCCATTTTCATATTGATCTTTATTAAAATAGGAGGATACTCTTTTTTTTAAATTTTTTGCTTTACCTACATAAATAATTTTTCCATCCACATCAAAATACTGGTATACGCCAGGATTATCAGGCAGTGTGCGAATGATGGATTGTATGTGATCGGATTTTTCCAATTTGAATTGTAAATTAAATTTACCTAAAGTAATAAATTTTCAAGAATGTAAATTTGCTTTCCTAAATTTGCTTCTTACTATTTATTTTATAAAATCAAGAAATTAAAACAATTAAAAAATGAATGAATTTTATCAACTTATCGGTGAAGGAAAAGAGTTAGATCCTTTTCAGATGGCCATACGGGCAGTCATAATCTTTTTAATAGCATTGATATTTATACGATTCTCCGGTAGACGAACGTTTGGTATGCTTTCTCCATTCGATAATGTAATAAGCATTTTATTAGGAGCCATATTAAGCCGCGCTGTTATTGGAGAATCACCATTTTTTTCAACTATTCTTGTTGCATTTATTATTGTTGTCTTACATCGCTTATTTGCCTGGATTGCTTTGTATAGTGGTGCATTCGGCAGTATGATAAAAGGAAATGCGACCATAATTTATAAAGATGGAGAAGTCATTAGAAAGAATATGAAAAGATTTTATATTACAGACAAAGATTTATTAGAAGGCATTCGTTTGCAAGCGCATGTCGATTCATTAGATGAGATAAAGGCTGCATACATTGAACGTGATGGCAAAATCAGTGTTATCATGAAGAAAGGAATATCTTAAATATTCTTCCTCACTGTTTACTTACCATGACAATTCTTATACTTTTTGCCACTGCCGCATGGGCATGCATCATTACGTCCTACTTTTTGCTCCACTCTCACCGGTTGTAATTTTGGTTTGGCTTGTTCTTCATCAGAGCCATCGCTACGACTGGTTTGTGTCTGTTCTCGTTTAGGTGCCTGATAACGTGCTTGCTGAACCGTGTTTTGAACTTCATTCGGTAAATTTGCACGCATCAAAAATGAAACAACCTCTTTGTTTACATCAGTAACAGTACGTTTAAACAATTCGAATGATTCAAATTTATAAACCAATAAAGGATCTTTTTGTTCATACACTGCATTTTGAACCGATTGTTTCAACTCATCCATCTCACGCAAGTGCTCTTTCCATGCATCATCTATCATAGTGAGAGAAGTTCCTTTTTCTAAACCTAGTACCAATTCACGTGCATGCGTTTCGTATGCTTTTTTTAAATTAACAACTACTTGTAATGTTTTTATTCCGTCAGATAATGGTGTTACAATGTCCAGAAATGAATTGGATTTGTCTTCGTATACATTTTTAATGATTGGAAACGCTTTGTTTGCAATGTATTCATTCTTATGAATATAATTAGCTTCCGCTTTTTGATACAACTGTTCAATCACCTCTTGTGAATTTAAACTTGTAAATTCTTTTTCAGTAAAAGGCGACTCTGTAGCTAATACACGCAGAACTTCAATATTGAAATTTTCAAAATCTTTCACATCATGGAATTCATTTACAACCGATTCGCAGGTATCATAAATTGAATTTGCAATGTCAATCGCTAAACGCTCACCAAATAAGGCATGTCGTCTTTTTTTGTAGATTACCTCACGTTGCGAATTCATTACATCATCATATTCGATCAATCGTTTACGAGTACCAAAATTATTTTCTTCTACTTTCTTTTGAGCACGTTCAATTGATTTGGTAATCATTGAATGTTGAATTACTTCACCCTCTTCAATGCCCATCCTGTCCATCAGTTTAGCAATACGT
>JAHEYA010000323.1 GCA_023251855.1 Bacteroidota bacterium | reverse complement strand
TGTCAGGTGATTTTTATTGGTTCAGTCCTATACCCTCTCTACCAGATGATAGCACAGAATTAAATGATGTAGAAAAAAATAATATTCATACAGATTCTTCTCTGTCGAAATACAGAGGTGAATTACTTATTGCTGCAGTAGATTGTACCGGACATGGTGTACCGGGAGCATTTATGAGTATCATAGGCAATACCTTACTGAATCATGCTATTAAAGATCCAACTATACATTCTCCATCAAGCGCATTGGACTTTATCAATAATGAAATTAAAAGTACACTGAACCATAAAACAGATGAAGTCCCGATTCGTGATGGTATGGATATCGCTTTATGTGCTATTGATTTTAAAAAAATGAACCTTAGTTTTGCCGGTGCTAACAACCCGCTTTACATAATAAGAGGCAAAACTATTATTGAGCTCAAGGCCGACAAACAAGCTATTACAGCAGCATCCGACAGTCATTCACATCCATTTACCAATCAAACTTTTGACTTGCAAAAAGGGGATTGTATCTATCTTTTTACTGATGGTTATGCCGACCAATTTGGTGGGCCGCTCGGCAAAAAATTTATGTATAAAAGATTTAAAGATTTATTTATGAGTATGCACGACAATACAATGGAAGAGCAAAAAACTATACTCTACAACACCTTTGAAAACTGGAAAGGCGGACTGGAGCAGGTAGACGATGTTTTGGTAATTGGATTGAAAATATAGTTACTGTAGTTCTTCGATTCAAATCTGAGGCGAAGAAAAAAATCGTCAATAAAAAATGGCAAAAGAAACGTTATTAGAAATAAAAAATTTAGTAACCGAATTTCGTACCGAAGAAGAAACTATTCTAGCCGTTAATGATATTTCACTTACCCTTTTCCGTGGCGAAACCATTGGTATTGTTGGCGAATCGGGTTCAGGAAAATCTGTTACAGCGTTATCTGTAATGCGTTTAATTCCAAAGCCTCCCGGAAAAATTACCAAAGGGGAGATCATTTATCATTCAAAAAAATTTGGTCGCCAGGATGTGGTCAGGCTTTCTAAAAAAGCAATGCGAGGTTTACGTGGAAGCGAAATTGCAATGATTTTTCAGGAACCAATGACCTCTTTAAACCCTGTTTATACTTGTGGAGAACAAGTAATGGAGGCCGTTTTACTTCATCAGAAGGTTTCAAAACAAGAGGCAAAATTACGTACCGTTTATTTATTCAAAGAAGTACAACTGCCTCGACCAAAAGATATCTTCCTAAGTTATCCTCACCAACTATCTGGCGGACAAAAACAGCGTGTTATGATTGCTATGGCAATGGCAGGCCGACCAAGTGTTTTAATTGCTGATGAACCTACAACAGCTTTAGATGTTACTGTTCAGGCAACCATTTTAGATTTAATGCTTAAACTTCAACGCGAAAATGATATGGGGATATTCTTTGTTACCCATGATCTTGGTGTTATTGCTGAGCTTGCCGATAAAGTGGTGGTAATGTACCAAGGAAAAATTGTTGAACAAGGAACTGTTTTGGATATTTTTTCAACCCCCAAACACCCCTATACAAAAGGACTTTTAGCCTGTCGCCCTCCATTAGATAAACGTTTAAGATGGCTGCCAACAGTTGCAGATTTTATGGAAATTAATTCTAAAGGTGAGCTATCTGAAAGCAACCAATCTGTAAAAGAAGTGACCGACAAGCTTATTGTTTCTAAAGAAGAACGAATAGCCGCACATAAGCTTTTATATGCGCAACAACCTATTCTTCAATTAAAAAACATAAAAACTTATTTTCCGATTAAGAAAGTAATGATTGGCAAAACAAAAGAATTTGTTCATGCAGTTGATGGGGTAAGTTTTGACGTGTATCCCGGTGAAACACTTGGATTGGTTGGTGAATCCGGTTGCGGAAAATCAACATTAGGACGAACTATCCTGCGTTTGATAGAACCTTCTGAAGGGGATATTATTTTCAAGGGACAAAATATTACAGCACTTGTCGGTAAAGAAATGCGTGAACTGCGCAAGGACATTCAACTTATTTTTCAGGATCCTTATTCATCTCTCAATCCCCGTATGACCATTGGAAATGCTATAATGGAGCCTATGCAGGTACACGATATTTTAGAAAATGATAACGCTCGAAAAGAAAAAGTGATTGAACTTTTGAAACGCGTAAATATGGATGAATCTCATTTTTATCGGTACCCGCATGAATTTTCAGGTGGTCAACGCCAACGTGTTTGCATTGCTCGTGCTCTGGCATTAAATCCAAAATTTATTATTTGTGATGAACCAGTCTCTGCTCTTGATGTATCAGTGCAAGCTCAGGTATTAAATTTATTGAATGAATTAAAACGTGAATTTAATTTTACCTATATTTTTATTTCTCATGACCTTTCAGTAGTAAAATTTATGTGCGACCGTATGGTGGTGATGAATCAGGGAAAGATAGAAGAAATAGGTGATGCAGACGATATTTACAATAACCCGCAAACAGAATACACAAAAAAGTTGATCAGTGCAATTCCAAAAGGAAGATTGGAAGATATCAAAGCTTCGATCGAAAAGAAAAAAAATCAGTTGAAACAATCCATTTAATTTTATGAAAAATAGTATTCTTTCTTTATTCGCCTCCTCCTATTATTATATGTAGATGACAAAATTAATTAATAAAATTTCCTTAGTTACTCTTATAAGCATTTGCTTGTTTATCTCCGTGTATAGAATCAATACGGTTGATAAAAAAGAAATTTCCTGGGATATTTTAGGATACTACATGTGCCTTCCTGCTACATTTATTCATCATCAACCCACGTTGAATGATATTTCCTGGCTTCAGGAACTTAACAAAAAGGAGAATCTCAGCGGTACACTTTACCAGATATCAACTAGCGACAAAGGAGAAACGATGTATGTTTTCCTGTTTGGAATGGCCTTATTTTTTCTTCCTTTTTTCTTTCTTGGACATGGAATTGCCGGAATAACAGGTTATGAAATGGATGGATTCAGTCTTCCATACCAATATTCAATGGTTATTGGTGGTATTATCTACACAATCATTGGTTTGGTTTTCTTAAGAAAAGCTTTGCGACATTTTTTTTCAGAACAAATTTCTTCTTTGACAATGCTCATCATTGTTTTCGGAACAAATTATATTCACCACCTCACCCTTAAAAATCTGGAAACCGTTAACATTCTCTTTATGCTGATGACCATTATTGTTTGGAACACTATCCAGTGGCATAAAAATCAGAAAACAAAAAATATTTTTGTAATTGGAATAGGTATTACTTTAATGATTTTAATAAAACCAAGTGAACTATTTATAGTCTTTCTGCCATTATTATGGAATGTTTTTTCTTTCGATAGTCTCAAGCAAAAAACAGTATTGCTCCTTTCAAATAAAAAAGCATTGCTCATAACAGTTACTACCTGCTTTGTTCTTCTGCTTCCGCAACTACTCTACTGGCACACAAAAACCGGTCATTTTATTTATGACAGTTATAAAAACCCGGGTGTAGGACTTGATTTTTTTTCACCTCATATTTTTAATGTTCTGCTCAGCTACCGCAAAGGTTGGTTTGTTTATACCCCAATCATGTTATTTTCAATATGGGGATTTTATTTTTTATATAAAAACAACAAAGCCATTTTTTATTCTATTTTATTTTATTTTTTAATATCATTTTATATTATTTGCTGTTGGACGTATTGGTACTATGGTGCAGCCTTCTCCTGTCGCCCTGTTATTACAAACTACCCCTTACTTGCAATTTGTTTGGGTTATTTTTTATTGTTTATTCAAAAACAAAAACTGCTTATTAAAACCTCTTTTATACTAGTAATATTATTTTTTGTTTTTTTAAATCAGTTTCAATCGTGGCAGTTAAAAAATTATATTTTAGATCCATAGCGAACGACCAAAAAGTA
>JAHEYA010000002.1:1222-30090 GCA_023251855.1 Bacteroidota bacterium | reverse complement strand
GCTCGGAACACCTAAATGAAAATCAGAAGCAAAATATATTTTTTTCTTGGGTTTCAATGACAATTGTAGTTGCTATGTTTAAATACTTTTCACTAAATCAAATGGATTAATTAGGTTCAGATTCAATGTAAACCTTATGGTTTCAGCATATTTTAAATTATTCACGTCTTTATAATTTTGAAGATCAGTAGATAACAACAGCGGAAAATAAATTTCAAAAATGTTTGAAAACGAAATACATACTCCTGCGTTATACAATAACCTTTGTTTTAATAAACCGTCATTAGCTGCGGTACCTACATCAGCATATAGTTTCAAAGGTAATTTTAAATTCCCTAATGAGGATTTTACATTGAGTGCAGTTAACCATTGTGCTGTTTGCCCCACTGTTGAATAAAATTTGAATCCTCCATCGGTTTCAGTGAACTGAGAAGCAAGGACTCCGGAGGTTTCACTGCGACCAAGAAAAATATTGTCGTACAGATAATCCTGATCGCCACGTTTTCCGGACAAACGGAAGCGATACGGAGCTGCATCAACAGCATCAGTTCCAATAAACGTGCCGGCAAAAAATCGCAAATCAAAACTTTTATTTTTCTCTTTGAATTTGTATGAATAATCAGTTGTTAGAGAAACCTTGCTCATCTCATCAATTGCGATTCCGGAATACCTTTCTCTTTGACCACCTTCCTGAAAATTAAGGAGCAAATTAAAAGGTTGTACTACATCTTTTTTTGTAAGCTGCCATTTAATATCATTGTAGCGATGTAACACTTCTGTTGAAGGACTAGTAGAAGTGGAAGTTGTCATATCAAAAACATGATTATTAAAATCAAAAACCGCAATGTTCCGATAACTTATTGAGTTTTTTACTTTGCTTCTGGCAAATGATTTTTTAAATTCTATAGTCAGCTCAGGGGCTATTTTATTGAAATTTCTATTGGGCGATTCATTAGAATATAAATAACGGGTAGCTGTTACACCCAAAGAAAATCTTTGAATAGCTGTTTCTTCAGGAAAGATATTATAAGTGACCTTTCCATATCCCGCAATATCATTCTTGCTATAACTAAACATTGGCATTAGCTGAAACTCAAATTTCTTTTGAAGAGCAAAACTATTATAAAATGCAAAACCTAACATCCATTTGTTGTAATTGTTCCAGCCGACCACAGGAGTAAAAAAAAGTTGTGCTTTATCAGGATTGTCAAGACTTCCAAGAAATTGCAATTTTAATGGTTTTGCCTTTTTAAAAATGCCTTCAGCATGTATTGAATTATTTTTTCGGTTGATCTCGGGCATTTTTTCATTGTAATCAATTTTAAAACAATCAACATCTGCTGCGGGAAAATTTAAGCCTTGTCTACCTTCAAACCCTTCATAAATAACAGTTTCAACCACTTTTTTATCTTTCAGTCCTTGAATAAATAGAGGTCCACTTATTTCACCTGTGTTTTTAACTTCCAGATCCCAGGAGCCATTTTCGTTTTTAGAACAAAATGTAATTTTATAATCCAGTTTTCGGGTGGTGTTGATTAAATCGTCAAAAAACCAACTTAAATTTTTACCAGTTGATTGCTCTAAAACTTTTCTAAAATCACCCGGTTGAGGATGTTTAAAATGCCATTCATCAAAATAACGTTGCATCGCTTTATCCATTTCTTTTTCACCAATGTACGCTTTCAAATAATCAAATACAATGGCTGTTTTACAGTACACAATACCTGCATAATTTAATTCTATGTAGTCATAAGCAGGAGTTTCAATTGGTTGATCCTCATTTTTTTTTGCCGGGAACAGGTAACCTAACTCGTATTGTACCTTTTGTTTGTATTGATTTAAGTCGAACGTTTTTCCAACACCATTTTTTGCAAAGCGGCCAATCAATTGTTTATCAGGATATTTTGTTTCTACATATCGAAGTTCATTATATGAATTCATGCCTTCGTCCATCCATGGGTGGATCCGCTCATTGGAACCGAGCATACCATAAAACCAGTTATGCCCTACTTCGTGTGTAATCACAACATCAAGCATATTTGCAGTAGCTGCGCTGCCAATTACAGTGATATTAGGGTATTCCATACCACTACCTGCGCTAATGGTTCCATCTACAGCGGTACAATTATTATAGGGATAGTCACCATTCCAGAGTGAATAATAATAGATTGCATCGTTCACATAACTTATACTATTCCTCCACAAATTGCCTGCTGTACCGGTAAACATAACCCATGTGGTAACTTTGTGTTTGGTATGGGGTGTTTCTATTTCACCTTTTAAAACATGGTAGCGTTTATCACAGAACCATGCAAAATCATGCACATTTTTTTGTTTAAAACGCAGTGTTTTTGTTGCGCTATCCGAAATCGGAAAAGCTATATCTTCTGCATCAAAAGAAGTGATTGCTTCTGTTTCTTTTACCTTTTTATTTAACCATTCCAATTCTTTTTCTCCATCAATCATGTCTCCGGTTGCACCTAACACATAATTTTTAGGGAGAGTGATGCTTACATCAAAACTGCCAAACTCCGAATAAAATTCACCTTGATTTAAATAAGGCATATAGTTCCAACCATTCAAATCATATACTGCCGGCTTCGGATACCATTGAGTAATTTGATAGGATTGACCGATATGACCAAGTCGAGATATTTTTCCGGAAGGAATTTTAACATGAAATGGAGTAGTTATAATAACCTTTCCACCATGTTTTAACGGTTCATTTAAATAAAGTTTACAAATATCAATACTATCTTTTAGCAATTCCCATTTTGCTAATTTGTCGTTTATTTTAAAATCAATCTGGTCGATATAACCACGATCAGCAGGTTTGGCATACTCAAGTTTTGTAACTCCGTTTTCTAAAAATTGTTTTGCAAGAGCTGAAGTGTTGTCTTTATAGGCATTTGGCCACAAGTGCATATAAATAAAAGAAAGGTCGTTCGGAGAATTATTAATGTATTCAATACGTTCATCAGCAGTAATTTCATTTTTCACATCATCTAACTTAACGTTGATAGTGAAATTAACCTCTTGCTGGAAATAGGTTTGAGCTATTCCAATGCTTTGCAATACACTAATTATAAAAGAAATTGAAACTGTTTTTTTCATCGCTCCATTTAGTATTGAGACATGAGATGTGAGATATGAGATATGAGATGTGAGTTTACTGAAAAACTTCGGCAAGTTTTTTTTCCAGTTCTTCACCACGAAGATTTTTAGCCAGAATTTTTCCATCTTTACTTATCAATACATTGTATGGAATTCCCTTAAAATTATAAGTAGAAATAACCGGAGATTGCCATGCTTGTAAATCGGAAACGTGACTAGTCCATGATAAATTATCTTTTTGAATTGCCTGTTTCCATTTGTCAACCTCTTTATCGAGTGATACACTGAATACTTCAAACCCTTTTGATTTATATTTTGCGTAAGCTTTTACCACATTCGGATTTTCAGCCCTACACGGAGCACACCAGGATGCCCAAAAATCAAGCAACACTATTTTACCTTTTAAAGATGAAAGTGCTAATGATTTACCATCAGGAGTATTCATTTTTATTTCAGGCGCAGGTGTGCCCGGAGCTAATTTTTTTCTCGATTGCACATCAGCATGAAACATTTTAGCATATTGAGAATTCGGATATTTTGCAAACAGGTTATCATCCATTTTAATATAGGTTTCTAAAAATTCATCCGGTGGCAATTGCTGTATAGCTGCCAACGCTGCAAATGAAGATGTGTTTTTTTCAACAAGATTTTTTAAATATTTATTATGCTCACCAACTAAAGCAACATATTGCTTTTCCAACGACTTATTCATAGAATCTATACGAACAGGGCTTATATTGGGTGTGCTTGAAAAATTTTGAAATTTATCCTGCAAAGCGTCTCTCTCCCGATAATTTTTTGTTGAAGCGGCATTAATCTCACAAAACAATTTTGAATCGGCTGACCCCTCAACTGCATACGTTGTTCCTAAATCAGCCGCATCACCTGTAACAGTAACATTTTGATTCGCATCAAGAATCAGTGTAGCAAGACTTCTATCAGAAATTTTTAAACGATAAAATCCAACTTCTTTGATAGCTGGTGTTAATTTAAACTCTCCTTTTTCATTCAAAACAACTGAATCAACAGCTGTTACGCCATTTGGTGCCATCAGTTCTAAACGAACAGTTTCACCATGAGCATTACTTAATTTTCCTTTTAACTCAAATCCGGTTGACGACTGAGTAGTGCTTGAACAAGCCACTAACAGGACGATTGGAAGAGCAGATACAATTTTTTTTATTTTCATTGATTTGGTTGTTGGTTGTTGGTCATTAGTCATTAGTCATCAGCACATCAGCACATTGGTACATCAGCACATCATTATATTTGCACATCGTTTAGCATTTCTTTAACCAATTCTGTCGTTACTTTCGGGTCCGCTTTACCTTTAGAAAGTTTCATTACTTCACCCATGAATAAACCTAATAAAGAAGTTTTTCCGTTTTTATATTCAATAACTTTTTCAGGATATTTTAAAATTGCTTGTTTAACAAATTCAGTTAATGCACCGCTGTCACTCTCTTGTATCCAACCATTCTCTTCCGCAATTTGCAATGGAGATTTGTTTTTTTCTTCCATCATTTTCGGAAATATTTTTTGAATTGCAATAGTATGACTCACCTTGCCGCTGTCAATAAAATCAACCAATTCAGCAATACGTTCAGGCGAAATACTAAAATCTGAAATGTGTACTCCATTATCATTCAGGTATGATTTTATCTGCACAGTTAACCAGTTAGCAGCTGATTTTACGCTTTTTGTTTTGGCAATTATCTGTTCAAAATACAATGCAATTTCTTTTGAATCGGTTAATACACCTGAGTCGTAAGCTGATAAGCCTAATGATAAATATTTTTTATACAACTCATTAGGCAAAGGTGGTAATGTGCTTTTAACTTTTGCAATATATTCTTTAGATACCACAACAGGCTGTAAATCCGGTTCAGGGAAATAACGATAATCATTTGCCATTTCTTTACTACGCAATACAAATGTAGAACCTGTAACCGCATTAAAACTTCTGGTATCCTGTGTAATTTCTTCTCCGTTTTCTATTGCATCAATCTGACGTTTTGCTTCAAACTCAATTGCTCTTTGTACATTACGTATGGAGTTCATATTTTTCACTTCGGTACGTTTTCCGAAAGCAGTAGTACCTTTTAACCGCACAGAAACATTGGCATCACAACGTAAACTGCCTTCTTCCATATTGCCATCACAAATTTCAAGATACCGAACAAGTTTACGAACCTCTGTTAAATATTTATAGGCTTCTTCGCCACTTCTTATTTCCGGTTCACTTACAATTTCAACCAAGGCAACACCTGCACGGTTCAAATCAATCAAACTATCAAATGCATCAATGTCGTGAATGCTTTTTCCGGCATCTTCCTCCATATGAATACGGGTGAGATTAATATTTTTTTCTGAACCATCCTCCTGCTTAATAGTAATGTAACCACCTGTACAGATAGGTGTTTTATCCTGAGTGATTTGATATCCTTTCGGCAAATCGGCATAAAAATAATTTTTACGGGCATACTCATTCATCTCGCGAATAGTGCATTTACATGCTAACCCTAAGCTCACTGCAAATTCAATTACTTTTTTATTTGTTTTAGGTAACGTTCCCGGATGCCCCAATGATATTGGGCTTACATTGGTATTTGGAAGAACGCCATATTCGGTAGAATCACCAGAATAGGCTTTACTCTTGGTCGACAGCTGTGCATGAACCTCTAAACCTACAACTGTCTCATATTTATCGTAACTACTCATTTTAAAGATGCTAATTTTAAAGCGCGAAAGATACGAACTTCTCTTCATTCTTATGTATCAATTTTTTTCTTACTTTTACAACTCACAGAAAAATGGTTTATTGTTTAATACAGATTAAATGAGTACTTTAAAAGCAAGAGTTGAAGAAGCATTGAACCAGATTCGCCCGTATTTACAGGCAGATGGAGGGGATGTATCTTTAATTGAAATCACTTCTGATAAAATTGTTAAACTTGAATTACTTGGCGCTTGCGGTTCATGCTCAATGAGTGCAATGACCTTAAAAGCAGG
Source organism: Bacteroidota bacterium (assembly GCA_023251855.1). Classification (GTDB taxonomy): domain Bacteria; phylum Bacteroidota; class Bacteroidia; order 2-12-FULL-35-15; family 2-12-FULL-35-15; genus 2-12-FULL-35-15. Next base: position 23,964 of record JAHEYA010000002.1, on the reverse strand, counting down.
GATTGAAGAATCTATTAAGCGTGCGGCACCTGAAATCAAAGGCACTGAAGCTGTTAATGGTGGTCTACTAATTTCATAACACATGAAAGCGATACAGTTATTCATTTCTATTTTTATCCTTTCGTCTTTTGCCTTGTTTAATGCTTGCACCCCTAAGTTAGATATCCCTAAACCAAATGCAGGTACTGCCGATTTTTCAAAAGTAATAGCTATTGGCGGTAACTTTATGGCAGGGTATCAGGATGGTGCTTTATATCGTAAAGGACAGCAACTTTCTATACCATCATTACTTGCCGAACAATTAAAATCAGTTGGCTGTGCTGGTTTTAACCAACCTTTAATGCCCGATAACAATGGTTTAGGTTTAAACAGTAAAATGTGGGAAAGCGCATTCATTACCCCAAGTCATTTAGGTTATAAAACCGACTGTAAAGGTGTTAGAGGGTTATCTCCATTAAAAAACACGATTTCTATAAGTGCTGCAGCACCCTATTTGACAGGCACTGCAGGCAATAGTTTTCAAAATTTTGCTGTGCCATTTGCAAACATTGCCGATTATTTTAATCCTGCTTTTGGAAATAGTTTTTTATCAGGAAATAAAAATCCTTATTTCAACAGATTTGCAAGCAACCCGGGGGCATCCACCGTTTTTGGGGATGCAAAAGCACAGAGTGCTACATTTTTTACAGTCTGGGTAGGTATGGAGGATATTTATAATTACGCAAGTACTGGTGGAACCGGTGCTACAATTCCTTCATCAGCTAATTTTAGTGCTTATTTAGATACATTGTTTGCTGGTTTAACAGCAAATGGTGCGAAAGGAGTAATTGCTACCATCCCTGATTTCAGGGTATTCCCTTATTATACACTTGTGGCATGGGATAATGCCGACCTGCGTCAGGTTCAGGCTGATTCACTGAATGATATTTATACAGGCGGGGGATTAACCCATATACATTTTACTGTTGGCCGTAACGGTTTTGTCATTCCTGATACTACAGCAAATGGTGGTGTTAGACAATTACATTCCGGAGAATACATGACACTTTCTGTGCCTCTGGATTCAATGAAATGTAATAAATATGGTTTGCTATTTGTTCCGATAAATGACCGTTATTCACTAACCAGTGCTGAAGTTGCACTTATTGATGCTGCAATAAGTTCATATAATGCCGTGATTACACAAAAAGCTGCTCAATACAACTTAGCTTTAGCAGATATGTATTCTTACTTCAACTCAGTAAAAACAGGGATTAAATATGATGGTGCAGATTACAATGCCGCTTTTGTTAGTGGTGGCTTTTTTAGTTTAGATGGTTACCAGCCCAACCAAAAGGGATATGCACTCATCGCAAATGAATTTATCAATGCAATTAGTATTAAATACAATGCGGTAATTCCTCCGGTAAATTGTGTAGAATGTAATGGGGTATTATTTCCTTAGAGAGTTAAAGGACTAATCGGCAAGAAGGGTTCCTGTTGAAATTTCTTTTTCGTATCCAGCATCTATTTGCAAATCCCTATCTTGTGCAGCAGCAACAGCTAATTCATCACACCTGTTATTTTCTACATTTGAAGCATGCCCTTTTACCCAAACAAATTTTATGTTATGCTTTCTATACACCTTTAAAAATCGAATCCACAGGTCAGCATTTTTTTTCTGTTTAAAATTTTTTTTCTCCCAGCCAAATACCCATTTTTTTTCAACAGAATCAACCACATATTTGGAATCGGAATAAATAGTTGCAGGTGTGTTTTCTTTTTTAAGTGCCTCTAAAGCAACAATCACGCTCATTAGCTCCATTCGATTATTAGTGGTTAATCGAAAACCTTCTGAAAGTTCTTTACGCAAAGATCCAAATAACAATACAGCACCAAAACCTCCTGGTCCCGGGTTGCCACGTGATGCGCCATCAGTGTATATTAAAACCATTTTGAAATTTAATGTTCAGAAAAAGATCATCCAATTTTCTGAACTAAGTCTGCTAATCTGCATGAATAGCCATATTCATTATCATACCATCCAATAACTTTTACCAGATTACCAACTACAGAAGTAAATTCAGCATCTAAAATGCAAGAGTGAGGATTGCCAACAATATCAATAGAAACAATCGGCTCTTCCGTATATTCCAAAATGCCTTTCAATGTGGTTTGACTTGCGAGTTTAAATGCTGCGTTAATTTCAGCAACGGTAACCGATTTTGTAAGCAAACATGTGATATCGGTGAGGGAGCCATCAGGTACCGGTACACGCATACCGCATCCACCAAGCTTTCCTTTTAAATTAGGAAATATTTTTGTTATTGCTTTTGCTGCTCCGGTAGATGTTGGCACAATTGAAAGTGCTGCTGCTCGTGCTCTTCGCAGATCTTTATGCGGAGAATCGTGCAAACGTTGATCGCCTGTATAGGCATGGACCGTAGTAATGAAACCTTCCGCCATTCCAAAATTTTCATCCAACACTTTAATCATTGGAGCCGCACAATTAGTGGTGCAAGACGCATTGGATATGATCAAATCATCGTTATTTAATTTATCATCATTTACACCAAGCACCACTGTTTTAATATCATTTGTATTTGTAGGTGCAGATATAATTACCTTTTTAGCACCTGCAGTAATATGTTTTCCGCAAGATTCCTTATCTAAAAAGCAACCCGTTGACTCAATAACAATGTCAATGCCTAACTCTTTCCAAGGTAAATTAGCCGGATCTTTTTCAGAAAAAACAGTTATTGTTTTTCCATTTACTACAATTGTTTTTTCTCCTGTTTTTATATCTGCTTTAATAATTCCATGTACAGAATCGTATTTCAAAAGGTGTGCAAGCGTTTTACTATCAGTAAGGTCATTTATTGCAACCACTTCAATATTATCGCGCTCGAGCATTACTCTAAAAGAAATACGACCTATTCTTCCAAAACCGTTAATGGCAACTTTTATTTTTTTCATTCTTGTTATTTTAATGCTTGTTATTTAGCTATAGCGCAACATCACAAAGATAAATTAATTTTCAGTTATAATACTATTCATGAAGAGTGATTTATAAGTATAAAAAAAGCGCCCCACTTTTCGGGACGCTTTTTTCGAAACTGAGCTTATTTTTTCTTCTCTTCTTTTTTTTCCTTTTTCTCTTTGTGCTCCTTTTTTTCTTTGTGTTCTTTTTTCTCCTCTTTCATTTCCTTTTTCTCTTCTTTCATTTCTTTTTTTACCTCTTTTTTCACTTCTTTTTTAGCAGGTGCTTCTTGAGCTGTAGCTACTGAAGTCGATACTAAGAATGCAAGAGCTAAAGCTGATGCGAAAACTGTTACTTTTTTCATGTTTTTAGTTTTTAAATTTGGGGAATTAATTAATTGTATTTCATGCATAGCAAAAACCCGACCAAATTTTAATATGTAGACTGATCCGGGTGAATTTTTGCATTTACAAAAAACAGGAAATACATCCAATTTTATTTGATTCCCGCAAACTGAATAGTGATGACCGTTTTAGATGGGCTTCTTTTTCGTACTTTCGCAAAACTATTTTTTATTTATAATTAAAATTTCCGCAAAAGCGTGTTAGAAAAATTAGCTGCCATAAAAAGACGTTGGGAAGAGGTTGAACAAAAATTGTCGGACCCCAAGGTAATTGGCAATATGAAAGAATTTAAAAAATTCAACAAAGAGTATAAAGACTTAACTGAAGTTGTACATGCATACCACGAATATAAAAACGTGGTTGAAAATATCAATTTTAATAAAGGAATCTTAACAAATGAGAAGGATGAAGAAATGCGGGAGATGGCTAAGATAGATTTGGATGAGCTGGTTCCTAAAAAGGAATTGATAGAAAACCAAATTCGTCAAATGCTTGTGCCTAAAGATCCTGAAGATGCAAAAAATGTAGTGATGGAAATCCGTGCAGGAACCGGTGGTGATGAAGCAAGTATTTTTGCCGGTGATTTATACCGGATGTACACGCGTTTTTGTGAAGGTAAAGGATTGAAGCTGGAAGTGGTTGATTTTAACGAGGGAACAATGGGTGGATATAAAGAAATTATTTTTAATGTTACTGGAGAAAACGCTTACGGTATTTTAAAATTTGAAGGTGGGGTGCATAGAGTGCAACGTGTACCTAATACTGAAACCCAGGGTCGTGTGCACACATCTGCAGCAACAGTAATGGTAATGCCGGAAGCAGATGAAGTGGATGTAGTAATTAATCCGGCGGATTTGGAAATTCAATTTGCCCGTTCGGGTGGAGCAGGCGGGCAGAATGTAAACAAAGTGGAAACCAAAGTAATGCTAACACATAAACCTACAGGGATTGTTATTACCTGTCAGCAGGATCGTTCACAGCTTGGCAACCGGGAGATCGCGATGAAAATGTTACGTGCTAAACTGTATGAAATAGAATTACAAAAACATTTGGATAATATTTCTAAGAAAAGGAAAACAATGGTATCAACCGGTGACCGGTCTGAAAAAATACGTACCTATAATTATCCGCAAAACCGAATTACTGACCACCGTATTAATATGACACTCTATAACTTAACTTTGTTTATGGGTGGTGATATACAGGAAATGATTGATGCGCTTCAACTTGCTGAAAATACAGAACGATTAAAAGAAGGTGGACTTGCATCCTAACCGCACAAAAAGGCATAAAAAAAGGGCTTCACATTTTGCGTGAGGCCCTTTTTATTAGTTAATGTCTTGTTTATTCAACAACCTGAACCATTTTAAATGGCACATTAATGATTGCCTGATAATCTTCTCCTGCCTCCAACATATCTTCATCATCTTCTTCATAATACCAGTTGATAAGTACTTTACTACCGCTTTTATAGATGCCTTCTAATTTTTTAAAAACATCTAAAATACATTTTGAAGAGCTTGTATTAAAGTACTCTAATTGAATATTTACATTGGTTTCTTCATGGGGCTTGTTTGCATATTTTTCTAACAAGTCAGCCACAGGTTTATAAAACTCGATTGAGTTTTCAGGAATGGAGCGACCCTTAATTTCTAAAAAACCCTTGCTTGTATCAAAAGTAACGGTTGGGGTTTTTGGTGTTCCTTCTATTGAAATTGCTTCCATATGATTTATGTTTATTGAGATATATTAATATTTAAACTAAAAAACGAGTATTTATCATCAACTGTAGTGAAATCAAAATTTAATTTCCCTCCGGTTTTACGGGCAATGTCAATCATTCCTAAACCCCCTCCACCTTTCAGCGACATTTCACCGTTATTTAAAACTTCTTTGTAGTATTCTTTTAATTCTTCTTTGGTGAGTACGTTGATATCTTCCAACAGCTTTTTTAAGTTTTTTATATTTTCGTTTTTAATATAATTACCGGTAATTATATTGTATCGCCCATCAATTTTTCCGATCATAAAAATAGCCGATCGTATTTTATCCTCTTGTCCTACTGATATCTCATCCATATGATGATAAAGGTTTTGAAGACATTCAACCAGTACATTGTAAACCTTTTTCTTAACCTTGGGCTCCTCCTGCCAATTATCCAACTTCGCCTCCATTATTTGTAGAATGGATGTAAGTAATTCGGACGTGATATCGCCTTTAAAAGAGAGCATGATGTTATTCTGCTCCATTTTATCGTAGAAACCATAAATATCTGACACCATAAAACGGTATTTTAATTAAAAGGCTTTTGTCCCAAACAAATTAATTACGCAAATATATACATAAGTTTAATTAATCAAACAATAAGTTCTTTTTTTTACTTTGCTATATTTCAAGCAAATAATCTAATGAAAATCGATTTTTTTCATTTTTTTCTCATAAATATTTGAATGGGAACCCCTGAAAAATCAAATTGCTCACGCATTCTGTTCTCCAAAAAGCGAATATAGGCTTCGGTAACATACTGTGGCAGGTTGCAATAAAATGCAAACGAAGGTGCGTGTGTTGGCAATTGACTGATGAACTTTACTTTAACATGCTTCCCTTTAATGGCGGCAGGTGGTTGATTTTCAATAATCGGCAGCATTACATCATTAAGATGTCTGGTTTTAATGTTTTTGATACGGTTTCCATACACCACTTCCGCTGTTTCAATCGCTTTTAAAACACGCTGTTTGGTAATAGTTGAAGTAAAGACAACAGGAACATCACGAAATGGAGCTAATTTTTCCCGAATTTTTTCTTCATATTCTTTTGTTGAATTGGTTGTTTTTTCAACCAGATCCCATTTGTTTACAACGATTACAATGCCTTTGCGATTGCTTGCAGCCAGGTGGAAGATATTAATGTCCTGAGCTTCCAAACCTAATGTGGCATCAAGTAGAAGTATCGCTACGTCACAATCCTCAATGGCACGAATAGAGCGCATTACTGAATAAAACTCCAGATCTTCCTCCACTTTTGATTTTTTACGAATTCCGGCTGTATCAATCAGTAAAAAATCGTGTCCGAAAGCAGTATATCTTGTATTTATGGAATCGCGGGTTGTACCGGCAATGGAGGTTACAATATTTCGTTCTTTACCAAGCAATGCGTTGATAAAAGAGGATTTGCCAACATTAGGACGACCCACAATTGCAAATTTTGGAATAATTACTTCTTCCTCCTTAAAATCGACATCTAAAGCTTTCACAACCGCATCTAACAGCTCTCCGGTGCCGCTTCCGCTGATAGCAGAAATATTGTAGGGCTCACCTAAACCAAATGCATAAAATTCGCCTGATAAGCCTTGTCGTACAAAGTTATCCACCTTGTTAGAAACAACAAATACTTTCTTTTTGCATTTTCTTAGCATATCAGCAACCACCTTATCATCTTCGGTTATCCCTTCTGAAACATCAAGAACGAATAAAATGACATTTGCTTCTTCAATAGCAAGTTTCACTTGTTTACGTATCTCTCCTTCAAACACATCCTCAGAACCTTTCACGTAACCACCGGTATCGATCAAAGAAAATTCCAGGCCATTCCATTCTGATTTACCATAATGTCTATCACGAGTTACACCTGATTCAGCATCAACTATAGCTTTTCTACTGTCGGTTAACCGATTGAAAATGGTTGACTTTCCTACATTCGGACGCCCTACTATTGCTACAATATTTGCCATACCTTTTAATTTGAAAATTTATTAATTTGAAAATCAACGAATCTTCAAATTATTAAATTAAGACACCCGCTAAACAGCAGTAAAATAGCTTATTTTAGTCGCGCGCAAAGATATGTAATTTTTTATTCTTACATAACATTACTTTTGTGTTCAACATTCAGAAATGACCCACGATCAGCTTCCCATACATGAGATAATTCCTGAGATCAAGCAAACCTTGATGGTTCACAATACGGTTATTCTACAAGCCCCACCGGGTGCAGGAAAGAGCACTGTGCTTCCTCTTCAATTAATAAATGAACAATGGTTGAAAGGAAAAAAAATCATCGTGTTAGAACCACGCAGGTTAGCTGCAAAAGCAGTAGCGGGCCGAATGTCGGTACTTATTAATGAGCTGGTTGGCACTACTGTAGGATATAGAGTACGTTTTGATAATAAAGTTAGTAGGCAAACAAGAATTGAGGTAGTTACAGAGGGCATTCTCACCCGAATGTTGCAACAGGATAATACATTGGAAGGTGTTGGTCTGGTTATTTTTGATGAATTTCACGAACGAAGTTTACATGCTGATCTGGCCTTGGCCTTATGCAGAGAAGTGCAACAAGTAATTAGGGAAGATCTTCGGATTTTAATTATGTCGGCTACGCTTGATGGAGAAAAACTTTCTTCATTACTTGGAAATGCTCCTATTTTAACCAGTGCCGGCATTCAATTCCCGGTACAGCAGTTTTATCTACCACAAGAAAAAGAAGAACATATTCATTTACAAATGGCGAAAGCAATTCGCAAGGCAGTTGCTTCGCATGAAGGAGATGTACTTGCATTTCTGCCGGGAGTAGGCGAAATACAGCGCACACAGGAATTGTTGCAACATGAACTTTCCGGAATCAGTATTCACCCTTTATATGGAGATCTTCCACCACAAAAACAACAGGAAGCCACACTACCTCACCCACAGGGAAAAAGAAAGATTGTTCTTTCTACCTCCATAGCAGAAACCAGTTTAACTATTGAAGGCATTAAAATAGTGGTAGATAGTGGTTATTGCAGGGTTCCACGTTTTGATCCCAAAACAGGACTAACACGTTTGGACACTATCCGAGTTACTAAAGATATGGCTACACAACGTGCAGGACGGGCAGGACGAACAGCTCCCGGAATTTGTTATCGCCTATGGCACGAAAGTTCACATCAGCATTTGATACCACATCGTATCCCTGAAATAATGGAAGCTGACCTTGCTCCCACTATTATTGAACTTGCTCAATGGGGCTTAAAAGACATCGGCAAACTTTCGTGGCTGAGCGCACCTCCGGATGCTGCTGTGAGTCAGGCTAAGGAGTTACTGGAAGAATTGGGTGCTTTAGATTCCAATAAAATTACTGAACGGGGTAAAGCAATGCTTCGCTTACCAACACATCCACGTATTGCACATTTACTTTTGGAAGGTGAAAAATACGATTCAATAGCCCTTGCTACAGATATTGCAGCGGTATTGGAAGAACGTGATCCATTGCCGAAAGAGGCAGGAGTTAATCTCACTTTACGAATTGAAGTTTTGAGAAAGTGGCGCAATAAAGAATATGTTTCTGCAGATAAAAATGTGCTGGAACGCATTGAGCGACTAGCATCGCAATGGCGAAAGTATTTTTCTATTTCGCCCGACAACAAAGCTCCGATCGATCAGGAAGTTGGTAAATTATTAGCTGCCGCATACCCCGAACGTATTGCCAAACAGAGAGAACAGAGCCATCGTTATAGATTATCAAATGGAAAAATCGTAAAATTAAATGAGCATGATCCGATGAGTCATGAAACCTATTTAGCCATTGCACACCTTGATGCGGGTACAACAGAGGGTAAAATTTATTTGGCTGCACCACTTAGTCAGGATGATATTTTGCATCTCGCCATTGAAAAAAAATTGATCAGCTGGGATGAACAAAATGGAATCATTATCGCAAGAAATGAAAAAAGAATTGGCGCTCTCATCCTTGAAAGCAAGCCATTGAAGATTATTCCGGAGGAAGAACGTTTAAAAATTTTATGTGAAGTTGTACGTAAACAAGGGCTTTCCATTTTTAACCAAACAGAACAACTGATTGAATGGAAAGCCCGATTATCAAGCATTGGCCTCTGGAGACCAACTGAAGAATGGCCAAACTTAAGTGAAGAAAATTTATTAAACACCCTTGAAGAATGGCTATCACCCTATATTACAGCGATTAAAAAAAGAGAAGATTTTTTTAAACTTGATCTGCATAAAATCTTATCCGGTTTACTTTCTTATCAGCAAACGCAGCAATTAGAGCTAATTGCGCCTGCTAAAATAAAAGCCCCAAGTGGATCATTCATATCAATTACCTACCAACTAGATGGAACAAGCCCTGTACTGGCTGTTCGGCTACAGGAAATGTTTGGATTGCAAGATACTCCCACAGTAAATGAAGGAAAAATAAAACTAATTTTACATTTGCTATCGCCCGGATACAAGCCTGTACAGATTACACAAGACTTAAAAAGTTTTTGGCAAAACACGTATCCGGAAGTACGTAAAGAATTAAGAATACGTTATAAAAGGCATCAATGGCCGGAAGACCCATGGACAGCAGCCGCAGTGGCAGGGGCAAAGAAAAGAGGGACGTAAAGTACATTACTGTTTGAGAGCATAAAATTTTAAATCAGCCAATACAGATATTGCTAGGTCATAAACCCTTGTAATAGTGTTTTGAATAAGAGAATAGTTATCTTTGAAAAAAGAAACGATATATGATTATAGGTATTGGAACAGACATTGTTGAAGTAGCACGTATTGCTAAAAGCATTGAAAAAGCAGGCTTTAAAGAAAAAGTTTTTTCAAAAATTGAAATCGCCTATTGCGAAACAAAAAAAAATAAAGCAGAAAGTTTTGCTGCACGATTTGCTGCTAAAGAAGCTTTCTTTAAAGCGCTTGGTAGAGGCTGGAGAGACGGAATGGCTTTTAATGAAGTAGAAATAGGTAATGATAAATTGGGCAAACCGGTATTAAATGTGCTTGGCAAAACAGCAAAGATCATTGCAAAAAAAAACATTAAAACTGTTCATGTTTCTCTTTCACATGTGAAAGAATTAGCAATGGCAACAGTTGTTTTGGAGGGATGACTTTTAAAATGACCTGACATATTTATCACTGAATTGGTGTTGAGCAGATTTAACAGAGTTTAAACTACTTTGTATCCGATTCAGTAAACACTCTATCCTTACCATCAAAAAGAGGGGCCTGCACCGAAAGTATTTTTACAGGAAGCGCGGAAGTTACTTTTAAAGCATGAATGGTATTTTTAGGAATAAAAATAATATCTCCCTTTTTTACTTTGAATGTTTTATCTCCCATCACCATTTCTCCTTCTCCACCCAGAAAATAAACATGTTCACTATGTGTGATGTGTTTGTGTTTTTTAACTTCCTTTTTTATGAAAATAACAAAACTGCTTGCTAATGAATCAGATGCTATCATCCTTGAATAGATATTTTCATAATTTGCCGGTGCAGTAATGGTATCCAATGATTGAAAGGACTGTGCTTTTATAAACATTGGAAATAAAAGCAAAACTGCGGTAATTAATTTTTTCATATGAATTCGTAATCTCTGTCTACTAAACATATACGTACTTTATAATTTTTATACCAAATTGACCGTCCTTTGTGTTGAGCCATTATGTGTTCTGAATTCATTTTCCATTTTTTGATAGACTCCAAATCCTTCCAATAAGAAACAGTAATTCCTAAATTTTCACGAGCAGATTCTATCCCCCAAAAACCTTCCTGCTCATTTGCTAATTGCTCCATTCTCTCGGCCATTCCATTATAGCCATTATCTTTTTCAGTTCTTTCCGAAGTAAATATCACAGCGTAATAGGGTGGCTTTGGAGTTCCAGCAACTGAATTCATTTTTTTATCATACTTAACATTTGTAAAACAAAGCTCTAATTTAAAATCAAACTACTTTCCTTTTCCAATCTGAACCCTGACACCTTCTGAATGGCTTGCAAATTCAGGTGCATACATACATTGAATAGAAGTTATTCCATTTGAAAAATTACCATTATGGGTAACTACCAAAGGGTATTCAAATACATATGTTCCTTTTGGCAAATAGGAGAAAAAGAAGTTGGTTGCAGCATCACGTGTACTTTCATAATAACCTAAACCATCTTGCCATTTATAGCTGGAAATCACATTGGTTGGTTCAAAACCGGATGCTCGCATATCTTTCATCTGCACATATTCCATATCCCTATCAACTCGTAATTCGATACGAACTTTTATTTTATCCCCAACTTTTAATCCTGTTTTATCTAAGATTGGTTCAATCACAGGACCAGCATCTGTATTTTTTTGTAGGAACAATTGTTTTTTCAAACTCAATGGAGTTTTAGCAGGTGTGATCTTATCCAATTGCTCAAAGTATTGCCAATAGACCGCTCCCCAGCTTACGCCTTCATCTTTTTTCACAACAGTAACTTCACCCATTTGAGGTTTTATATCAGCACCACTCCATGAAGTTTTAAAATAACCGGTACCCGCTTCTTGTTTAACATCGGGCATTTTTTTAGGATCGACCTTCAAATCTCCCAAACTAATTTCCACATTACTTTCAGTGGCTAACCAATCTGTTCCACGCAAGAGTAGTGCATAAACCGCTTCAGTAGTAGCTTTGGTAGTTTTCCAATCCTGAGTTTGTTTTGATTTTAATAACCAAACTTTCAGATCATCCACTGCTTTTTTATCTTTTGTAACTTCGTCAAATGCTTCAATCAATAATGCCTGAGATTCGATTGGAGCCTGATACCAATAATATCCCTCATAATTTTCTTTCCAGTACATTCCCATTTCTTCGCTGGTCAATGAATTTTCTTTGAGCGATTTCATAATGTCCTTTGGTGTTATTTTATCATCAAAACGATTCAAAGCCAAGGCAATCATTCCTTGCATGTAACGCCCATTTTGAAGCCAATATTTTTTCTCTTGTCCTTTATAATAATCAACTGCCTTTTGATTTCTGCCGTCAATAGGAATATCTAAAAAGTAGCTCCTGGCATAGAGATATTGAATCTGAGTATAACTTAAATGATTGTCGGCAAGATGCAAGAGATCATGTTTTAATATCCATTCGTAATCCTCACGAATGCGGTTATCCAGATATTTCACTCCTTGATTAACCATGTTCCAAACGGCAGGATCAGCATGAACACTTTTTACCCCAAGGTGATCTAAATGTCCCATTCCTGTAATAATATGCTGTGTGATATAACGATCATCCGGCATACCTTCAAACCAAGGCCAGCCACCATTTGGAGCTTGCTGTTTTTGTAATTTTTTCATTGCCATTGCCAGTTCATTACTCATTTTATTTAAGTCGAATAATAAAGCAACTCGTTTTTTACGTTCTGTTTCATCTTTTGCATCCAGCACCCATGGCGTTTCTTCAAGCATCAATGATTTCAGTTCCTGATTTTTTTCCAAGTTAGATAACAATGCTTTTGAATCAGGAGTGTTTTTCCAAGAATCAAAAACGGCCTTTATTTTTGGTGATGAATTAGCAATATGAGCTGCGATGCTGTTGGCATAAAATCGAGAGAAGGTTTGTTCTGCACATTCATAAGGATATTCCATCAAATATGGCAAAGCCTGAACTGCATACCATGCCGGATTTGCAGTAAATTCAAGTGTTAATTTATGATTACGTAATGTTGTGGAATTATTATTTTGATTGATAAATTTTTCGAAACGGAATGTTTTGGTTTGGTTACCTCTAATTGGCAAAGGCAATGTTTCAGTAACTAACATACGATTTGTTAAAACAGGTAAAGCCATTTCTTCACCATCCGAAAAGTTATTTGCTTTGGCAACCACTTTATAAGTGATAGCACCAACGCCCTCTGGAATAGAGATGTTCCAGCTTACTGCAGAGCTTTGACCTTTTTTAGAAGTAAAGGACCTCACCCCCTGCCCCTCTCCAAGGGAGAGGGGAGCTGTGTTACCCAGTAACAGAGAGCTTATGTCTTTCATTGTTACTGCGTCATAAAAAAAGATTTGTGCAGTGCCAGTCATATCAGCATCGGACAGATTAGAAATTTTTGTACTGAATTCCATCTTATCATTTTCACGGAAAAAGCGCGGAGCATTTGGTATCACCATCAATTGTTTTTGCGTTACCAATTCTTTTTCGATGGTTCCGATTTTCAAATCTTTGGTATGTGCCATGCCCATCATCTTCCATTTGGTAAGTGCTTCAGGGATAGTGAATTTGATAATTACATTTCCCTCTTTATCAGTTTCTAATTGTGGATAGAAAAATGCTGTTTCCGCAAAATTGCTACGGGCAGCAACTTTCGACATATCTTCTCCGCCTGATTTTTTGTCTTTACCACCAAAAGCGGCTGTTTCACCTGATGCAGTGGTTGTTGCTGTTGAGATATCGGCCATATCTTCTACTGCATCACCGTCTCCTTTTTTTTGCGATTCTTTTTTCGACTTGTCCTTATTTGCTGGAGTCTCCATCATAGGTTCAGCAGCTTTTTCTTCCATTGCCATCACGCCCGCTGAGGGTGCAGGTGCAGATTTTGCTACCATTCTGCTTGCACGATATTTCCCTCCTCCTCCTTCATCATCTGCGTAACCGTAATAGCCATAATAACCACTTGTATACCCAAACCAATTCAGATGGTCGTAATACCGATATGCTCCACTCGGATATTTATTCCACTCCACATTAAATACTTGTGCATCAGCAATACCAAAACCACTGTTTACATCCCAATACAAACTGGAATAATACCTATTATAAATATCGAAATACCAATTATTAGGTCTAAAAGCATCTAAAGACGCGTCATACAAAGTTGCCATCATTTCGGCAGCCAGTTTATCTCCTTTTTTATCTTTGATTTTTACTTTCCATTCTTCCTGCTGTCCGGGTAATAATTTATCACGAAATGTTTCAAACTGAATATCTAATTCTTTATTAGTGTAAGGCACACTAACAACACCTTGTTGCATATACGAGCGATTGTTTTTTATGAAAATACAATGAAACGAAAAATTGCCTCTGTGCTTTTCCTCCACCGGAATTTCAATTAATTTTTGTTCTTTGTTTAGTACGATGATTTCTTTTTTTACTATTTCGCCTTTGTGTTCAATTTCATAAAACACTTTCACGTTTTCTTCTTTTGAACCGATAATAAATTTTGCTTTCCCTCCGGGTTCAATCGCACTATTGGTAAGTATATTAAACCAACTGATCTCATTACTTGGCACTTCACTTCCACTATTTGAATACACCGTAAAATATTTAACATCTTTCACATCTTCGCCATAAGCATCTTTGCTATGGGCTTCCATCACATATACACCTTGTTTCCAAGTTTTAAGATTTGAAATTTTTACGGAGTCATAAATTTTAGGAGTTGCTATTTTACCAGTATTGGATACTATTTCCGCAGTATTCTTAAATGTTTGTTCCAGCACTTTTTCTCCACGCGCCCACTTATACATATTATTTTCTTCCTTAAATTCATCATGAGGAAATGTTTTTTCAAACTCTTCTTTATTCATTAGGAATTTATCGGGTTGGCTCCAAAGCCTCGAACGATAGGTTTTTTCAGGCTCTTTTAATTTGTAAATTTCTACTTTACCTTGTGCCGATTCAAACTGCCCACTCATATTGGAAGATGAAATAACAAAAGCATCTTTGTTTTCTTTTTCAATTAAAGTTGGGATAGCTACATTTAAATTCAATGCTGTATAAGCAGCATTCACAACCGTTTGCGAACTATGTGTTTCTCCGTTTATATCTGTAACATCAGCATAAATTGTATATGAATATGTTGGCTGATATGATTTTGGAATACTCAAATCAGGTATTGCTTTGAAGTCAATAAAAAAAGTACCGGTATCATTTGAAGTGGTAACACCATTTGTAATTTCCATTTGAGGAGAGTGTGGGTAATAGCCTCTCCACCAATACCACCAGTATGGAAAAGAACCATTACGTACCACACGATATTTTACTTCTGCACCATCAATTTTTGCTCCTGAATATGCTTTTGCAAGGCCACTAACTTTTATTTTTTCATCTAAGCGGTAGCTGCCTTTAACAGGATTAAATGATACATCAAACTTCGGACGTTTATAATCTTCTACAGAAAAATAAATGTTGCCGCTTCCATTTGTTATGCTCATTTGCCCATTCAGCACCCCATTAGGAGCAGTGAATGTACCGTTGAACGTACCATATTCATTGGTTGTTAGCTCCATGTCTGCAACCTTTTGAGAATTCACATCATAAAATGTAACAACTGATCTTTCATTGGCCATGATCTCGTTTTTCTCTCCATCAGTATTTATCATGATCCCTTTAAAATAGATGGTTTGGCCGGGACGATAGATTGCTCTATCCATAAAGAAAAATGTTTTCGGTTCTTTGCGCTTAGGGTCTATGTTAGTTTTATACTGATAAATAGCATTCTCTGTTTGTAGATGATCAGTAGGCGCTCCGCTTGTTGACATTGGAACGTACGTAAAATCTATTGTAAAATTTCGATAATCATTTGGAGTAGGAACATTAAAATATCCAGCATCATTGGTAGTGAATTTTTCTCCTTTTACATAATCGTACTTACGTGAAATATAGTTGTATTTTTCAAAATATAATTGAGCGGAAACACCTGCCAATGGAGCCCCGGATTCACGATGCTGAATAAAAAAATCATAACTGCCGTTTGTCATTCTGCGATTGGTATAACTGATATTGGAAAGCCATATCGGAGTATAGGCTACACCATTATTTTTGTAGGAAAATGTTTTTTCAGAACCAACCAGAATCACATAATGCCCGAGTGGTAATTCAGGTATTTTTATTTCCGTTGAATGTGATTGAAAATCACCATCATCAGGCAATTCAACGGTCCATTCTTTTACAGGACTCAATTTTAAATACTCCCTGATCAATTGTTCGCCATAATAACGTTCTACTGATCTATTGTATTTATCAATATCCATTTGAGCCACACGAACATAAACCGTTTTTAAATTTTTATAGGTTAAAAGCGCGCGGAACGCCTGATTCGGAACAGTAACTTTATCAGTAATAAAATCAACCGAATGCTCTTTTATACGAGCTTTCAGCACTTCACAATTTGTTGCTCCATCACTGTTTGGATATTTTTTAATTACTGCTTCACATAATTCCAATGCTCGTTTTTTGAACCATTTGTTTTCCTCTGATTGCAATGGCTTATACTTGTTTCCTTTTCCGAAATAAACCTCTGCGATCTCATAACTCACCTCTGCTGAAGCGGGATTGGAGGAAAATTGTTTTTCCAGGTCCTGTAATGCAGTTAAATATAAGCTGTCTTTTATTTCGGAAACAGATTTGTTTCTCACAAATTTTAATCGTTTCAAATCAACATCTATCAATGCTGCTTCGCCTTCCTCCTTCTTAAAAAGGAAGCTGCTGCCGATATGGAATTTTATCAAGTCTTGTAAAATTTTGAGTGCATAAAATTTTGATGATAATGTATCTTTGGTTTCAATTTTTAATCGTGAAAATTTTTCAAAATCATTGAAATAGTTCAAATCGTTTAACTCGAATTTATAAGCGGGGCGAGTAATATCCGGTTCTTCACCCGTATAAAAATCAACTGCACGATGTGCAACAAAATCATACAAAGTTGGTCGGAACTTACGTGAATTTGACTGCTTTACAAGCACCTCATCATAAATATTAAGAGGGGTACGTTTTAAACTATCAATGCTTTCAAGTGATGCCTGGTAATTTTTTACAACTTGTGAAAAAATTGTTTTAAGGTCCCAGGTTGTAATATCAGCATTATCAAAATTAACTGTTGCTGTTCTGTTATAAAATTTCCATCGGTTGTTTTGATAATATTGCCAATAGCTTTCAGCAATCATAGATTGCAATACCGGCTTTGCAGGATAGGAGGCTTCTTTGGCTTCTTCATTTAATTTATTGAGTGCTTTCACCAAAGAATATTCTTCAATGTATTGTTCAAATTTCATCCGGTGAATGATAGCTTTTACAAATTGAGGAGCATTATTCTCCACTTTTGCTTTTTCGTAAATACCGTTCACTACTTCCAAAGCGGACTTATTTAATCCCTTTGCTGTAAGGGAATCCACCTTTTTCCATTCTTTAATATAACTACTGCCTTTCGGGAAAATTAATAACATCGTGTTTTTATTTTTTTGAAAACCTGTGAGTATAAATGCTGCGGCAAGACCAGTGATTGCAATCAATGCAATGATAAAAAGTTTTCTGAATTTCATAATTTATTTTTTTGATTTCAATACAGAGATGCAATCTCTTTTAATATTCCATAAAAGAGCAATCGAAGATTGATAAATTCGTTTTTTACTGGTTATTAGAAATCCTTAAACTCTTATGCCAATTACCAAAATATCATCCACCTGTTCATGATCACCTTTCCATTGCTCCATTCTTTTATCCAGAAGTTCTTTTTGTTCGCTCATTGATTTATTACTATTTGCCAAAAGCAATTCTTTCATTTGCTTTGACTGAAATTTTTTATTTTGAGGACCACCAAACTGGTCTGCGTATCCATCGCTGAATGTATAGATGCAATCTCCTTTGTATATTGGAATAACGCTACGTGTAAAAGGTTTTTCAACTCCAATGTGTTTACCTACCGGCATTTTATCGGGTTTAAAAACAAGTAACTCACCGTTTCTAACAATATAAAATGAACTATTGGCAGCAGAATATTCCAGTTCCATTTTTTGAAGATCGTAACGACACAAAACAGCATCCATACCATCTCTACCTTCTTCGGAAGCACCAATTGGGTTTACAGCTAAAATTATTATTCTTCTTAGTTCATTAAAAATTTCATCTGTATGTGAAATATGCGTTTTGGAATAAATAATTTCATTTAAAACTCCCATGCCAATCAAACTCATGAATGCCCCCGGTATACCATGCCCGGTACAATCTGCAGTACAAACATACAGTAGGTTTTCTTTTTCCATTAACCAGTAAAAATCACCGCTGACCACATTACGCGGAGCGAATGAAATAAAATAATCAGAAAGGTGCTGAGCAATGTATTTTTCAGAAGTTAAAAAAGAAGTTTGTATCCGTTTTGCATAGGTAATACTCTGATTTATTTCTTTGTTTATCTGGCTGATTACTTCACTTGCTTTTTGTTTATCGCGGTAACGATTATATGCCAAAAAGGCTAATAATAGTACTAAAAAAATCCCAACAACAAAACCAATAATAATAAATTGTTGGTTTTTTGACTTTTCATCTAATAATGATTTTTCTTTTGTTAAAAGTTCATTTTCTTTTTCTTTTTGTTCCGT
Source organism: Bacteroidota bacterium (assembly GCA_023251855.1). GTDB lineage: Bacteria > Bacteroidota > Bacteroidia > 2-12-FULL-35-15 > 2-12-FULL-35-15 > 2-12-FULL-35-15. Next base: position 5,486 of record JAHEYA010000002.1, on the reverse strand, counting down.
TCCATACTTTGTACTCATATCAGCAATAATTTTTGCTTTATCTTCATTCAAAATTGAGTCTTTAATAAGTGCATGGCGTTTATAATAGGTATACGCGTTTTTATAATCGTCTTTTTTTACATATACTTCAGAAAGCTCCAAGTTACTCTCGCTCATTATTTCTTTAATCTTAATAGAATTTGCGAGTGTTAACCCTTTCTTAAAATATTCCATTGCTTTATCTATATTACCTTTTTTAGAATACAAAAGACCAATATTAAATAAGGATTGGGCACTTCCATTTTTACTTCCTGTTTCTTTATTTATAATTAAAGCTCTACCGTAATATTCTAGCGCTTTTTCATACTTTTTTGTTTTTGTATATATGTTTCCTATATTCATAAGAGAAAGCGCAATCGCCTGCTTTTCCCCAAGTTTTTCATTAATTTGTAATGATCTTATATGATAGTCCAGAGCGGTATCATTATTTTGAAGCTTTTCGTACACATTTCCAATAGTGGTAAGTGACTTTGCGATACCTTTTTGGTTTTTTACCTCGGAACTTAATGCGAGTGCTTTTTTGTAAAAAATTAATGCTTTTTCATAGTCTTTCATGTTATAATAAACATTTCCAACCCCATTAGTAGGGTTAAACATTTTCATTTTATTACCAAATGTTTCTGCAGTTTCTAATGCTTTGATGTAGTATCTTAATGCTTTTTCATAATTCCCTAAATAAAAATACGATGCGGCAATATTATTATGTTGCATTGATTTTTTATCTCCTATTGTTTCACAAATTTGTTCAGATCTTAAATAATTTATCAATGCTTTTTCATAAAACCCCTGGTTAACATATACATCACCAATATTATTTAAGCTTTTCACAATACCTTTTTTATAATCAATACCTTCATTTGTTTTTAAAGAGGTAATGTAAAACTCTAATGCTTTATTAAAATCACCACGGTCAAAATAAACTGCCCCCATATTAATGTTTGAAATACCTATTCCTTTCTGAAAATCAATTTTTTTAGAAAGCAGCAATGCCTTGGTTGAATATTCCAATGATGTTGCAGGGGTTTTATTTAAATGCGCTATTGCCAAAGCATTCAATACATTTACTTTGGTGGTGTCAATTGATTTTTGCAATTCGTTTTCGAGGCTGTCAATTTTGTAGGTTGATTGGGAAAAACAAACAGTGGAAGAAAATAAAATGAAAAACAGGAATAAAAAAGGAGTGAAAAAACTTTTCATTTTATTGAGTAATTATTAATTGGTCATCCCGAGCGCAGTCGAGGGATCTTGTTATATTGTGATACTAAATTATTAAAATTAAGTAATTTGTTAATAGATTCCTCCGCTTTGGTCGGAATGACATTGCATTTTTTGATTGCGAATTTCAAAACAAACCGATGCAATTTACATCAATTTTTTAAACAAATAAAAACCCCCGAAAAATTCTTATGAGAATGAATCGGGGGCTTTGGAAAAATCAAAAATCAATTTACTCCAGTTGTATCATTTTTAGTGTACTTATTTCATTACCAATTTTTAGTTTCAGCAAATAAACTCCGGCTTTCAAACCGCTATAGTTGGCATTAAAGGCATACTTGACAATTCCGGCCTGTTTTTTTTCATTAAAAACCTCCGCCACTTTTTCACCTAACAAATTATATACATCCAGCTGAACTACATTTGCTTCCAGCATTGTAAATTCAATGGAAGTGAATCCTTTGTGAGGATTTGGGTACAATCGTATTTTTGATTCGATAGCTGATGCTGTTTGTAAAACGGAATTTGGAGTACCTGCAATTGTATCAATTGAATTTGAATCGGCAACAAAATTATAATCCAACTTAATAAAAGTGCCGGGAGGGACACTAATTTTATAAGTAGAGTCCTGGGGTAAACCGGGGATAGTCACCTTTAATTTATAATTGCCGGGACGTAAATTTTTAAAAGTATACATTGCCCTGGGAGGAATTGCATTGTTAAGGGCGCTAAATGTTGTGGCAATAATACCGCCCGGATCATGCTCTAAGCCAACAGGTATTCCATTTATTGGATCGCCAACGTTACGAGGACAACCAAAACAAAGCCCTTCGTAGATCTCACCACCAATGGTGGCCGTACCGGTAAGTACAGTGTCCTTTATTATCAATATGTTTTCGGTAGTATCATAGGTACCTTGAGAGGTAATAAGTATGCGATGCGCCCAGTTCCAGTGCGTAGTACTATAGGAAAATGTTGGGGCAAGCAAAGAGTCTGCATGGGTAGGTATTGCAAAAACAATAAAACTATCAGCCGGAACGTAATTAAAGCTATATGCTCCACCAATGGAGATGCTTGTAACATCCTCCAAATGCAATGCTCCTGTATTGGAAACATAAGTAAACAATTTTACTTCTCCGCTATCAACAGCTGAAATAGAACCATTTGTAATTTCTTTTTGTGTTACTTTTCCTGAAATTATTGAAGTCCCCTGCCGGTATTTTGCAAAAAAGATATCTTCATTTCCTACAGGTGATAAATTTGCAGTTCCGTAACCCGGATCAAAATTGGTTATGTTTTTAAAAGAACCTGTTAAATAAATACTTTGAACACTGTCCAATGCAATGCCATACGATATTGCAAGACTATCGCTGCACACATTTTTTGCCCAAATGTGAGTTCCGGCACTATCGTATTTTGCGAAGAACAAATCTCCTTTTGCCCGAGCTGTTAAAGTATCTACTTCAGTTGTACCTGCGCCTGGGTCAAAATCGGCTGAGCCATTAAAATATCCAGTTATATACACATTCCCTGAAGGGTCAACAACAATACCTGTACCGCTAGAACTATCAATAGCAGTATTGGTTATACTTCCAATACTGTTAGCCCATTTCAAATCTCCATTGTGCGCATCATGTTTTGAAAAAAAAATGTCCTTTTGTCCGGTAGCTACTTTTTTAACTCCATTTGTGGAATCAAAAGTGGCTGTTCCCTGAAAGGAACCCGTTAAATAAATATTATCATTACTATCCATAGTAATTGCATGACCAATATTTTCAGCAATGCCACCAGTGCTACCAATATTTTTTGCCCAAACATAATGTCCATTCACATCATATTTCATATAAAACACATCTCTTAATCCTAAAGCAGGGATATTGAAAGGGGAACCACCCGGGTTAAAATTCACAAGGCCTTCAAAACTACCTGTTAAATACGCCTCTTCATTAGCATTAACAGCAATACCAAGCCCTCCATCGTCTAATGGTCCTCCCAGCGACCTTGCCATAATCAAAGCACCATTTGCAATAAATTTTGCGAAGAAGATATCATGAAGGCCATTACTTGTAAGATCCGTGGTTGCATTAGAAGGATCAAAATCAACTGTGCCATCAAAAGTTCCGGTTATATAAACGTTTGGTGCGGTTGCGCCTGGGCCCCCATCTAAAGCAATAGCCGTTCCTGCTGCATAACCACCTGTAACACCCATATTATTTGCCCAAACGTAATTTCCGGAGGCATCATATTTTGCAACAAATACATCCCAAACACCATGGCTGGTTAGATTGGCGGTTGCACCAGTTGAAGGATTAAAATCAACGGTGCCATCAAAAAAACCTGTTATATATACATTGCTGGCTCCATCAACAGCAATTCCTAATCCATAACTATAGTTGGTTCCTGAAGCTAATTCCAGATGTTTTGCCCAAATTAAATTTCCGATTGAATTATATTTTGCGAAAAAACAATCAGTGTAACCAGGAATGGTAAGATTATAAGTTGCTTGAGAAGGATCGAAATCAGCCAAACCAGAAAATCTTCCGGTAACATACACATTGCCTGAGGCATCAACAGCAATACTTTTCCCAACATCTGAATTGGCAGAACCAATGCGTTTTGCCCATTTATAATTTATCTGTGCATTCACAGTATTGTAAAGCAAGAAGCCCAAAAGTGAGCAAAAAATTAAAATGATTTTTTTCATTTTTTGATATTAAACATTACATTCCAAAGGTACGATTTTTTTCTTATTCTTCAAGATTTTTTAAAACAATATGTTCCAATTCCATACATAAGCGATTTACACTTAGAAAACTTCATAAAGCTCTTGCAAGGGTTTCACATTAACATCTAATTTTTTAGTTATGGTTTCAATCATTGCATTTACAGTCGCCATTGCGCAAGGCAAGGTTGTAATTACAGGAATGTTTTGTATCAGGGCTTGCTGACGAATATTCACTTCATCGTTAATGGAAGTTTTCCCTGCAAAAACATTAATGATTAATTGAAG
>JAHEYA010000002.1:0-1212 GCA_023251855.1 Bacteroidota bacterium | reverse complement strand
TTTAATATATTCCAAAACACTCGGATTTCCTTTTTCTAATTGAAGTTCGGTTGAGTTTATTTTTTGTGCGCTGAGCGTTTTGTGCGTTTCAGGCGAAGCAAAAACATGAAAGCCCATATCCGTAAGTTGTTTTGCTACCGGAGCAATGCGCTCGTTGTACTTTCCTTTTACGCTGATAAAAACATTTCCTGAAGTTGGCACATCGTATCCTCCGCCCATTTGGGATTTCAAAAATGCAATTCCAAAACTGTCGCCAATCCCCATTGATTCTCCCGTAGATTTCATTTCGGGAGTAAGAAGAATATCAGAACCGGGGAAACGCTTGAACGGAAGCACAGCTTCTTTCACAGAATAATATTTCGGCAAAACATTTTTGATGTTAAGCTCCTTTATTGTTTTTCCAAGAATAACTTTGGTAGCCATTTTTGCCCATTGGATACCCGTTGCTTTGCTTACAAATGGAACAGTGCGGGAGCCACGAGGATTTACTTCCAGCACATATAATTTTTCGCCTTGTAAAGCAAATTGTATGTTCAATAGTCCGATTACATTTAATTCTTTCGCTATGGAAATGGTCGCTGCCTTAATTTCTTCGAGCGATTTTTTACTCAATGAATAAGAGGGAATTGAACAAGCTGAATCACCTGAATGAATTCCTGCTTCTTCAATATGTTCCATAATTCCGGCAACGATACACTCTTTTCCATCGCTGAGTCCGTCAACATCCACTTCAATGGCATCTTCTAAAAATTTATCTAAAAGAATCGGATAGTCGGGAGAAACATCAATTGCTTTCGACATATAGTTCTCAAGTTCTTTTTTGTTGTAAACAATTTCCATAGACGCACCGCCCAAAACATAAGAAGGACGAACCACAACAGGATATCCGATTTTGTTTGCTGCTGCTTCTGCTTCTTCAAAAGAAGTTACGGTATCATTTTCGGGTTGAATAAGATTTATTTTATAAAGCAATGACTGGAATTTTTTTCTGTCTTCTGCTAAATCAATATTGGCGGGTGAAGTTCCTAAAATTTTTACTCCGGCTTTCTCCAAGGCAATGGCTAAATTGAGTGGAGTTTGTCCGCCAAATTGGATGATAACGCCCAATGGTTTTTCATTTTCATAAATGTTAAGAACATCTTCAAGCGTAAGCGGTTCGAAATATAATTTATCGGAAATATCAAAATCAGTTGACACTGTTTCGGGATTTGA
>JAHEYA010000322.1 GCA_023251855.1 Bacteroidota bacterium | reverse complement strand
GAAAGAAACAAAATTTAAAGAAAACCGTGTTGCACTTACTCCTGATGTGGTGAAAGACCTTCTAAAAAAAGGTTTTGAAATAATGGTAGAAGCAGGTGCAGGGCTTAATTCTTTTTTTGCTGATGAGGCTTATGCAGCAGCAGGGGCAGAAATTGTAAGTGATAAAACAAAAATTTATTCGGATGCGGATGTTGTATTAAAAATAAATGCTCCTACTTCTGACGAAATATCAAAAATGAAAAAAGATACGATTCTTATTTCATTTATGTGGGCAGGTACAAACCCTGAATTGGTTGATTCTTGTGCAAAAGCAGGAATTTCGGCATTTTCGATGGATGCAGTTCCTCGTATTTCCCGTGCTCAAAAAATGGATGCACTATCCTCTCAAGCAAATCTTGCGGGATATAAATCAGTGATAATGGCTGCTGATAAAATTGGTAAAATTTTCCCGATGATGACTACCGCTGCAGGTACCATCCGTCCTACCAAAGTTGTGATTTTCGGAGCTGGTGTTGCAGGATTACAGGCTATTGCAACTGCAAAACGTTTGGGTGCTGTTGTTGAAGTTAGTGATATTCGTCCTGAAACAAAGGAACAAGTTGAATCTTTAGGTGGAAAATTTATTGTTGTTAAAGGTGATGCTTCTGTTAAAATGGAAGGCGGATATGTTAAAGGTGTTTCGGATGAATTTTTGAAATTACAACAGGAACTTGTAGCAAAACATGTTAAAGAAGCTGATATTGTTATAACAACAGCATTGATTCCGGGAAGAAAAGCACCACTACTTGTTACTGAAGAAATGGTGAAAAGTATGCGTTTTGGTTCTGTAATAGTTGATATGGCAGTTGAACAAGGTGGTAATGTGGTAGGGAGTGAATTAAATCAAAATGTTCAAAAGCATGGTGTAACAATTATTGGTGAGGGTAATATTCCATCTCTATTACCAATGAATGCAAGTGACTTGTATGCAAAAAATATACAAACATTATTGTTGCATTTAGCTGATAAAGATAAATTCAAATGGGAAATGGATGAAGAAATTACAAAAGGTGCTTTGATTACGCATAAAGGAGAAGCAGTGCATCCAAGTGTTAAAAAAGCTGTTGCATAAAATTATAATCAACCAACAACCAACAACTAACTACTAACAACCAACAACTAACTACTAACAACCAACAACTAACTACTAACAACTAACAACTAACTACCAACTACTAACAACTAACTACCAACTACTAACTACTAATAGTATGAACGAAATTTTATCATTTTTCGGTGACAACAAAGAAACATTTTACTTTGTTATTTTATCCATTTTTGTGGGTATTGAAGTAATTGGCGGGGTACCAACAGTACTTCATACTCCGTTAATGAGCGGTGCCAATGCGATACACGGTGTTGTTATTATTGGTGCAATACATGTTATGCTGAATGTGGAGGAAGGCAACTATTTTGCATTAGCATTGGGGTTTTTGGCTGTTGTACTTGGAACACTCAATGTTGTTGGTGGTTTTGTGGTTACAGATAGGATGTTGGAAATGTTTAAGAAGAAGAAATAAGATGTGAGTATTGAGATATGAGTATTGAGATTCCATACTTATATCTACAACTCATAACTATTAACTCATAACTATTAACTAAATATGAAACACAATTTATTAGAGATCTGTTACCTGATTGGCTCAATCACATTTATTATTGGATTAAAAATGATGGGTAATGCTAAAACTGCACGTAAAGGCAATTTAATTGGTGCAGCCGGGATGACTATTGCTATTTTAGGCACCATATTTTTACATGAAGGTTGCATATCCGCAACAATTTTTGGATTGATCTTCGGAGCTATTGGGCTGGGAACAGCGATTGGCTGGATGACGGCAAAAAAAGTACAAATGACCAAAATGCCTGAACTTGTTTCTATGTTCAATGGTATGGGAGGTGCCTGTGCTGCTTTGATTTCTCTTATTGAATACAATCACTTGAGACATGCTGCTGAAGAGTTGCCTCCATTTGCACTTGCAGCAATGGCAATGATGGGTGGAGCATCCATGATGTATGGAACCATGCTTGCAATTATTGCGGGTTTAATTATTGGTACCATATCCTTTTCAGGAAGTATCATTGCCTATCTTAAATTAAATGGTACTATGAATCAGCCGATTCGTTTACCGAAATATAATGTGATCAATACTCTTGTAATGATTGGTGTGTTTACCTTTGGTGGATACATTGTTGTTACTGGTGGTAGCTCTATGTTGGTTTATTTGTTATTTGCTGCTGCTATTGTATATGGTGTTTTATTTACAATCCCAATTGGTGGTGCCGATATGCCGGTTGTGATCTCTTTATTAAATTCATTTACGGGTTTGGCAGCGGCTTTTGGAGGATTTCTTTATAGCAACAAAATTATGTTAACTGGTGGTATTCTTGTTGGATCAGCGGGTACACTATTAACATTGATTATGTGTAAAGCAATGAACCGCCCTTTGAGTAATGTTATTTTTGGTGCTTTTGGAGGTGGCTCGGCTACTGCCGGAACAACGGATATAAAAGGTTCTATCAAAGATATTCAGGTTGCAGATTTAGCAGTACTGATGAATTATTCGAAACGTGTGGTGATTGTTCCGGGTTATGGATTGGCTGTTGCACAGGCACAGCACGTTATTCATGAGTTAGAGCTGTTGTTGGAAGAACGCGGTGTAGAAGTAAAATATGCAATTCACCCTGTTGCCGGACGTATGCCGGGTCATATGAACGTTTTATTAGCAGAGGCAAATGTGGATTATGGTAAACTTATTGAAATGGATGATATAAATCCTGAGTTTGAACAAACAGATGTAGTGCTTGTTGTAGGTGCTAATGATGTTGTAAACCCTGCTGCTAAAAGTGATCCGGCTTCCCCAATTTTTGGAATGCCAATTTTGGAAGTTGATAAAGCAAAAAACATTATCATCAATAAAAGGTCTATGAATGCTGGTTATGCGGGTATTGACAATTTATTGTTCTATGATCCAAAAGCTTCCATGTTCTTTGGTGATGCTAAAAAAGCCTTGACTGAACTTGTTGCAGAGTTGAAAACAATGGAATAATGAAATAAGCAAAATGTATTTCGAAACGTCCCACAGGTTCTGTTGTTGGGACGTTTTTTGTTAGATATTGCTTTCTTTAAATAGAGAATATATCGAATAAGAATTATATATTGAACTCAAATAACTTACAACCAATGTCATTTCGACCGCAGGGAGAAATCTTCCATAATAAAAGATTCCTCACCCTTACAGGGATTCGGAATGACAGGATTGTTTGAAAGAACAACAGACATATAAAAACTAATTCGATATAAACTCTAATTTTAAAAAATAATAAAATTTATAAAATAATTTTCACATGGAAAAACTAACGTTTAAAGATTTTGAATTGAATAAAGTTTTTGATTTCGGATATTTTATCCTTACCGAACAGGAAATCATTGATTTTGCATTGGTTTACGACCCTTTGGATTTTCATATCAATAAAGAACTTGCACAAAAAAGCATGTTCAAAGGACTCATTGCAAGCGGTCCTCAGCTGTTTCATGTTATTTATATTGCTAAGTGGCTCCCTTTATTCAAAGACACAGTTTTAGGAGGATTGGAAGTAAACTGGAAGTTTCTAAAACCTGTTTATGCCGGTATGAAAATTTATTGCAAAACTACAATTGTAGAGTTGAAACCCAATCCGATAAAAAACTATGCACTTGTAAAATGGCATCACGAATTCACAAATGAAAATGGAGATTTTTTTCAAACAATTGATATCACCGTGATGCACAGTATGGCATAACCAGATTGAATTTTAATTTTATCACATACAACCATTTCTATAAAAGCATACTCTATTTAATGTTTTCTGGTGATAAAAATATTTTTTTTTAACCGGTC
>JAHEYA010000519.1 GCA_023251855.1 Bacteroidota bacterium | reverse complement strand
AAAGCTGGAAGTGGCAAAAACATGATGAAACCTATATCTATCTGATTCACCCTGTTATGCGAAAACAAATCTCTGATAGAATGTTAGGTACTGTATTTTATATTTGTTTACAAATTTTAGATGAAGAAACAGGCGATGCTACAGCAATTGACAGAGGAGCTATAATGGAGCTAAAATGGAAAAAAGGTCCAATTGAGTTGATGAGAGAATTAGGAGAAATTGAAGTAAAACGGCTTGTTTCAGGCACAGCAAAATTATATAATATGAAGTTGCCGTCTTTCAGACTGGCTATAGAAATATTGTTTAAAGGATTGGAATAACTTGTCATACTACGTAACATCAAAAGATAAATGATACGCGTTTTTTTAATTTACAGTTTTGCACATTTATACCATTTACATTTATAAAATAGATACCTTTAGGCTGCTGACCTAAATCAATTGAGAAATTATCGAATCTGAACATTGGTTGCCCCTGCCACCGCAAACTGCATGACGGTTCAACTATAGGTAGTTCCTGAAATATTACTTGACGATACAATTGATGTTGTATCGCATACACATAAGGTTTGAGAAGATGGTGTGGCTATTGCCACAGGAGCTGTACATTATACTTTAAGATTTGAACTTATTACAAAACAGATGAGATTACCGTCTTGATTAAAGTTGAAGTAAAAGGCAAATTTTCCATTTTTAAAACATTGTTTAGTTATACGAAGAAAAAGGAGCAAAAGTTGTGAAATATTTTATTCTGTACTCTACCTTACTAATTGTACATACCCCTTTTCATCATACTTTTTACCATCCTCACCGGTTGCTATTATTACATAATAATAAACTCCATTCTTAGCTTCCTTCCCGCTTGTAGTATGCCCATTCCATGTTTCATTGGGCTGGGTTAGCTCTGCTACAAGTATACCCCAACGGTCATATATCTTGCAATTAAATGCAGTTATTTTTTTTGTTTTTATTTTAAACTCATCATTTATTCCATCATTATTAGGGCTAAACACATTAGGTATAGTAAGTGTTGCTGATGTATCACAATTTTGTATATCTACTTTTACCACATCTGTAAAAACGCTGATACAGGCCAATTGGTTGGTATCTGTTACGGTTAAAGTGTATGTTATACAGGTTGTTGGTTTTGCTACTGGATTGGCTATGTTTGGGTTGTTCAGCCCTGTAGAGGGTTGCCAGCTATAAAATACATCTGGCCGGCCTGCAATACCTAATTGTACCGAATCTCCTAAAGCCAATAGTGTATCATTACCGGCAAATACCTCAGGTTGCTCATAAACGCTTACATCATCTATTAGATAATAACCTAAAGTATTGGGAACAGCAGAATATGGCAATACTTGCTGGTAATTTACAGTATTACCAGGACTAAAATTACCTATTGTTAAATACCTTTCTCCACCGTTAGCAGTATATATCGTTTCAACTGATATCCAGTTAAGTGTATCTGTAATTATACTGTTGGCTTCCATTACTGGTGTTACACCAGCTATATAACCATAATTTATGTCATTATATATTAAACTATCATTGGTTAAAACAGCTTGTATATTTTTTATTGCCCACATACTCCAATTACCTTTATTTGTATAATAGCGTACACAGTATTTTTTACTTGGCTTTAAACTATCTGTTAATCCTACTTCTATATATTCCCTATCCCAGTCTTTCCATGTTGATAGAGTATCGTGAAATAAATTTATTCCAATCATTCCTCCGCCACTTCTTGGAAACTGAAAGCCTGCACTATTCGGGGGGCATCCAAATATAGGACATCCACAAACATGATAAAAATCAGAACTTCCACCTGCCAAATTAGGTTGAAACCAAGGTATAGCATAATTAATGCTTCCTCCGCCTCCAGGACAAATACTATACGTTTCAAAACTACAATTAGGAACCAAATTGGTTTGCGAAAAGCTCTTAAAGTAAAATGAATACACCATGATAATTATCATGGTGTATTTATTTTTAATAAAATAAACTTTATTTCGTAATAACCATTTTTTTATAATCCACAACTTCCCCATTGATGTATATTTTGTACAGATAGATACCGCTTGAATATTGACTTAAATCTATATTCAATTTATTATATCCGGCATTCAACTTGTGTGAAGAAATTAACCTTCCATTAATATCATACATCATTAGCATACCGCTTACTGTTTCCGCAAGCAGCGCTTCATAAATACACCTATTTTGTGCTGGGTTAGGATACAATATTCCAACCCTGTCTGTTATTGCTCCTTCTACTTGATTTTCCAGCATTCGGTGCCCGTTATCCGTACTGTAATCATTAATATTTAAACCAAGCATTACACGAGCGTCATAAATTGCGGTACCACACTCCAATGGGTCTTGAACAGAAATATCGTAAAGTGTGGTGCTATCAGCAGAAGAAAAACTATAATTGCCAATGGCCCAAGTAGTTAAAAAAACACTGTTTACCGTTTGATGGTATTCGTCTGCACAAGTTGTGGGCACTATGCTATTATTTAATATAATTGCACCTGCTATATCACCACTGGAGTATTTATTACTTACCGTTATCAATTTGCCAACATTGGTTGTCAATAAAGTGGTGTCCACAAAGTTCTGCACATCTAAGCCATCTGGAGTATTTATGTCAGGCGCTATACTGTCAGCCAATACTGACCTAACCAGTGCTTCCTGCATGGTAAAGCGGGCAGTACCAGTGATGCTATTAAACGGACTTTGGTTGCGTGCAATTTGAGCTAATATTAAACTCTTGGGACATGGAAGGTTATAGCAGATATTGGTACAGGTAGCAGGAGCCAATGGAACTATAGGTAAACCAAAATTAAGTGCTGTGCGAATAGTAACAGATGGATTTATTGCCAAATTTGATGGACACCAAGGAAGATTTGCCGTCCGCGTGTAAAAATTAACTTGTGTATATGTGCTTTTCCCACGCACAGAAACAGAACCTGTCATATTGTTCGGTATCGTACTCCATGAATTATCCCCAGCAATACCCTGAGGATAAAGGCCTCCGACAGGTTGACCCTGTTGGCCTATATTCACCGCGTCCAATGTAAGTCCAGCCCAGTTATTGGTCATAATATTGCATTTTACAGTAGTGGTTGCCGTATTATAGCTTCTGAACCGCAAGCCGGTTCCCATTCGTATCACCTTGTTTTCAGTAACTTTAGCGCCACCTACATTGGTTTCAATACTAACACCCTGAAGCATGTTTTCTGATGTGCTTGTTGGAACAGGATTGCCCCTGGTTATGACATTCAGGCTTATTGTTTCATTAAACCCGTTGGAAGAACGGATACCAACACCACTAGTTGCTGTATTTTTAAATGTGATAGTATTACTTCTTACTACCGGTGAGTTGATGGAGGTTAAAATAATCCCACTTTTTGAGCCTGTTATTGAGTTGCCAACTATAGTAACGTCAGGGCTGGCAGAAAGCGGTGCTACAGCATTGAATATAGTAATTGCCACATCACCCGGATAATTACTTGAAGTAGGTTGTGTAAATGTATTTGGCAGGGAATATTGGCCTCCGGTACTAATATTAATATATCCAGTCAGATTCTGTACTGCTGAAACGCCCCTTGTGCTGAAATCATCAAAGGTATTACCAAAAACATAAAAAACGGTATTGGTATTGTTTCTGTGTGAAAGGCCGGTTTCAATGGTTTTGAATTTATTGTCGATTACCTGCACCATCCATAAGAAACCGCCTGTGAAATCAAAAGTACTAACTGCTACAGAATTTACACCAGAGTTATTGTTAGTGATATTTTTGAATGTGTTGTTCTGCACTATCAGGAACCACCCTTTTTCATGACGAATACCATTCGACAGGTTTTGAAAATTGTTCGCCTGGTTGGCAGCATAGCCTCCAACAAGACAAGCGGTATTATCTGTATTCCAGATAGCCCAGCCAACAACAGAACAGTTTACACATAGACCTGGTGTAGGGAAATTATTTTGGAAATCGTTGTTGTAAACGTAATATACACTGTTTTTAACTTTTATGCCGATACGTAGGTAGCGGAATTTATTTTTATAGTTAGCAGCGCTTGCATCCCCTATCTGAATACTGTTTACATTATCCAATTCTATTCCAGTTTCAGCAGTTTGAGTATTGTAAGGGGAATCCAAAGTTGCGGTATTTGCTGTAGAAGTGTTTGAGCTTTGTGAGTTGAATGTACATCCTCTTATAATACCCGGATGCAATGTACCTAAGGTATAATTAGAAATTTTAACTCCAATATAATTACGGTTAAAAATAGTATTATCAATCAAAAAGTTATTTGCAACAGTGGTGGATGTAACACCTGTATTATTGACATTTACAGCAATCTTAGCGTCTTCAATTTTTGAGTTTTTTAATATTAGTTTAGCTCCAGGCTGTACTTCAATGCCCTCCCACATGAATGTACTGCATGAATAAAAAGTACCTCTATCTATAGTTAAAGTATTTGGAGCGGTAACAATAATTTTAACATTGGGTGCAAATACCAATGTGCTAAGTATAATAGAAAAATTACTGTTAATTGTAAAATTACCATTGATGGCGATAGTGCCTGGCACTCCGGTAAAGCTTGTACCAAAAGAATTTGATAATGCACCTCCTGAATGAACAGTTATACCAGAAGTTGCTGCACAACAGTTGCCGGAAACAGTAATATTGAAAGTTGCAGTACAACCAGCAACAGAATATACAATAGGATAAGTTCCCACAGTATTTGCACTAAAAACGCCTGATGAAGCGATTCCAGTTCCAGAGAAAGTACCACCCACAGGCGTAACGTATGGGCTTATATCAACAGCATCTCCAGGACAAATAGTAGGTAAAGAAGTACTTAATGTTAAATTGTTTACATTAATTACAGCATCTACATTTGTTATACAACCCAATTCACTTGTATAAGAATATGTTATTGTGTGCGATCCAGCACCTGCCAATGAAGCTGTGAATATATTCCCGCTAACACCTGCACCTGTAAAAGTACCACCATTAATGGACACATAGTTATCAAGATTTATCGTTTGTCCTCCACAAACATTAGCAGGAGGGGTAAAAGCAACTGTTGAAGCTGGTTTTAACACAACATTGTCAATATATGTATAAGTAATAGGAGTGGTTGGAGGAACCATTGTATAAGAACAGCCTAAACTACCTGTGGGTCCAGGGTTTTGAGTTCCAATTGAAGTAGTGAATATGGGTAGGCTTCCAATTAATATATAATCCTGGCCACAGTCGATACCGGGTGTACTGCCTGTTGTAAAGTTAATAGTTACTGGTGTCCAGCCATTAAAATTACTTATATATGTAGGTCCGGATGAAGGTAAGAGTAATGTTGAAGAATTATTTGTGAGAGTCCCATACACATAATTTTGAGCAAAATAAACTGTGAGTGGATATGTATGGCTACTATATGCATCGGCTAAAGAAGCATCTAATGTCAATTGGTAGCTGGTATTTGGTGCTAATGGAGAAGTTAATTTTGTATAAATTACTTCATATAAGCCAATCCCCGCATACGCATGTCCGTTAATTTGATTATCGTTTTCCGCACCTACAAAATTGCATGGAACCTGGGCCGAAGTATTAGTTGCAAGGGCATGAAAATAATCAGCAGTACCTGAATTAGCATCACCCCATCCGCAAGTAGTGTTTATTTGTCCATAGTAGTTTGGCAGAGAAGTGTATTGTTCAAAATTCCCGTTAGGTACCATATTACAAGCATCAGCAGTACAATTATAAGCACTCTGATTATAGATAAACACATAAGTGATATTGCCTCTTTTTCCACTATGCGAAACAGGTATGTACCTTAACAGGATAATTCCAGGTGTGGGTGAAGGGGTATAAGTAAAAGTGGTTCCAGCCGATGGAGTAACCGATCCACCACCATATATTACCTCTAAGCATTCAAACGAAGCTGGAAGCTGCCCACCTGAGCCGAGATCAACATCGTTATTTAAAACATTGGTGATTGTAATAGAAGTGCCTCCAACAGAAGTTAAATACAGAAAAGCACTTCCGCTTAAACCATCGTTTAGTCCAACAACATCGGTTCCAGGGCATACTGATGTTGAGTAATTAATAAAAGAATTAAACACAGAACTGCTCCCATAAGTATTATTCACCTTATAGCCTAAATCACATAATATACTTCGTTCTTCCGGTTGAAGAAATCGTTTAAATACTCCTATATTCTGAGCGTTTGACATAGTAAAATAAGTATCATTCCCATAAGGAGTTCCAGTAGGATAACATTGGTCTTCCAAATGGGATAATGACTTCCCATCTTCGTAGCAGATAGGAGTGTACAATGGGATTGTATTTGTGCCAGAGTAATAAAGTGCATTCGCACAAACAGTATTATTAAGGGTGCCGGAATTAACGGGAGGACTTAGAGAACAACCAGGTGCTAATATGGATGTATTTAAGTTAAAGCCATAATTGTATAGTGAAGATGATGAACAGCCAGTGCTATTTGATGAAATAAGATGTGTGCCAGATGAATTAGTTAAAAATTTGTCGTACCGCGTGTAATATGGGAATAAGGTACCTAATCTGGAATTGCCATTATAATTAATAAATGAAGTTATGCCAAGAGCATGAGTAATTTCATGTAATGCAACAGTATATAAGTCCTGATTAGCAGTTGAGCTAACTGTTAAATCTGTTTCCCAATTAATTGATAAATTACTGAAATTAAAAGTTACCATACCATGATAAAAAATTCCAACTCCCGGAGGAGCATTATTTACAATTAAAGGTGAAGTAACATTTGTATAGGAATCATACCCTGAAATTATTGTTTTATACATTTCATTATCAGCAATACCACTTGGAATAGGGGCATTTAATATTGATGGCATCGTATAAAATGAAGACGCTGCTCCTAAAACATCACTTGTATTTGCATTAGAAATTAGGTTATTAATGTTTTTAACCCATAAGTTAATATGTATTGCTCCAGTAGCTAAGGGGGAGCCAGCTGGTGTTGGAATAAAAGAGGAAATATCGTTAAGTACCTGACATAATACATTTCTTCTCGCCACTTCAACTGGCGAACTACCATCCATTCCAGACCCTACTTCATAATAAAGGTTAAAGTAACCGGAACTGCAAGGTATAAAAATACTTTGTGGGTTTACATCAGGATCAACATTTGGAATTAGTAAACTTTTCAAACTATATTTACGTCCATCCTTATCGAACACATTGTCAAACAAACCATCAGGTGTAATTTTATCTTTATCACTTAACGAATCTAATACCTGAACTGCTGAAATGGCAAAGTTGGAACACCCATTTACAGTGCCATTAACGGTATAAGAAGTAGTTGTTGTGGGTGTAACAGTAATAGAGTTAGTAGTTTCACCGGTTGACCAAAGGTAAGAAGTAGCACCTGTAGCAGTTAATGTAACAGCCTGACCGCTAACAATTGTTTCTGAATTTACATTTATAGATGGTAATGGATTAACAGTTATTGTAACATCTAAGGAAGTTCCAACACAACCATTTACTGCTGGTGTAATAGCATAAATAGCTGTTCCCGCATTAAGGCCTGTAACTGCTAAAGCTTGAGCTATTGTATTTCCTGAACTTGCAGCAGCCCCATTTGTACCAGATTGTGCAACAGTCCATGAAAATGTTGCTCCTGCTATAGCACTTATTAATGTAATTGCTGTAGTATCACCTGAACACAATGTTTGTGCGGTTGGTGTTGCAATTACATTAAGATTGACATCACAAGGTTTTGCAAACGAAGATTTGATTTCCACCGCCATCCCCTGCGTATATAGTGCAACATCAGTTATTAATGGTAGTTTAGCATTAACCGCCTGGTTGAAAAACACCACCTTATTTTTTGTATAAAACAAAATATTCCCAATCCTCGCTATACGTATAGAATCATTCACAGTCACTACTCCAAAGCTGCCCTTTAGTTGCCCGTTGTTATATATTGAAAGTTGCCCCGCATTTATCATCACAGCATAATTAATGCCGTTGTAATGTGCATCCGTATTGCTTGCAGAAAGTCCAAAGGCAAGGGTGTTTGAGAGGTTATCTACTTTGTATTGTATCCAGCCGTTTTGCAGTGTATCTAATGTGCTGCTGGAAGCTGTACCGGCATTGCCCCAACCATCGGAAGCTGTTTTTGTAAGTATGCTTCCTGTTTGTGTAAGGCCTGTTATATCTTTCCAGGAGGCTTCTAACAGACCTGGTTTAGCATCCAGCAGCACATTTTGTTGATTAGCGCCATAATTTATTTTAGCATTTAATCCAATAAAAACACCGCCTGAAAATTTGCCTGTGTCGGGGCCGCCTTTTACTATGTAGAGGGTTTGGGCGGAGGCTCCTCGCTGCCCTGCAATCATTCCAATGGCTAAAATCATCCACAGGATGATTTTTTTACGCCATTGAACCCCGCTTGTGGAGAAGAACTTCCCCACAAGCCCCCAAAGGGGAGGGAGAAATAGGATTGTGAGAAGGGAGAAAATGTACCTGTTGTTTAGCATACTATTTTATATTATGTACAACCAATAACTTAATAAACTATTAACCCAATAACTCCCTCCCCTGAGGGGAGAGCTTGCCCCGAATTTCTTTCATGGGCCGGGGAGGATTAATGCGACAAACTATCCAATTGTACCTGCATGGAATTAATCAGTTGTTCCAATTGGTATATTTTATTTTTGTCTTCCTGTATAGCAGCCTGCTGCTCCTGGATGCCTTTCATTAATATAGCTATAAAGGCATTATAATTAATAGTTTTATAGGTTACTACAGGTGTTATGATAACACCTGTAGTATCATAAACTGCTCCTTTGGTAGTGCTTCCAACAAGTTCTGGTAATATTGGCAGCACTTCCTGTGCTACCAGTCCATATTGTTTTTCTGAGGGGAAATTTAAACCGTAACTGTTTGCTACGTCAAAATAGAAAGAGTGCGGCTTTAACTGGTTAATCAATGTTAAGGCATTGTTTATACTATCGATATTGGTTTTAAACAACTGGTCGGAGCTTGTCCATGCACCGGATGTACAAGTGGCTATTCCATTCACATTAAAGCTGCCATTTACGTCCAATTTATGTGTTGGAGCTGAAATGCCTATACCTACATTGGCTCCACTGCCAAGTACCAGGCAATTACTTGCGCTCACCTGTGCATTGGCTCCAATAGCTGTGGCATTGGTAAGTGTGCTGCTTCCAACTGGATTGGCTGCATAACCAACAAAGGTATTATTGCTGCCTGTTATGGTGTACCCTGCTCCGTAGCCTATAGCTGTATTAAAATTTCCAGTGCTATTGTCATGCAATGCATAATAACCTGTACCGGTATTGTAGTTTCCTGTTGTATTATTGGCAAGGGCTTCATTGCCGGTGGCCGTATTGCGTGTGCCATTGCTGTTATTTACAAGTGTATACATACCAAGAGCAGTGTTCTCTGCTCCCTGTGTATTGGCTATAAGCGATGAATAACCAACTGCTGTGTTACGTACACCCGTTGTATTTGCATTTAAGGCATAGTTTCCATGAGCTACATTTGCTCCTCCTGTGGTGTTGGAGCTAAAGGCATAACTGCCAATAGCAGTATTATCTGTTCCTGTTCCGGTAGTATTTCCTGTCAGGTAGCCCCAATAGGCATTGGAAAGATTTTGGTCTATGCGGGCTGCATGCTGGTTACCTACTCTTATATTTAAAGGAACATTATCTATAGTACCTATAAAATGTGTTCCATCTACTGTTCCTGTACTTCCTAAGAAACCCCATGCATTTTTAGCACCATCCGTACCTGTAGCGCCTGTAGTTCCTTTGTTTCCTGTTGGGCCTGTAATGCCATTTGCTCCATCGTTTCCTGTTGCGCCTGTTGTTCCTATATTTCCTGTAGCTCCATTTAAACCATCTGATCCATCAGTGCCCGTTGATCCTGTGGCTCCTATGCTTCCTGTTGCTCCGTTAATACCATTTATACCATCTGCTCCTGAAGCTCCTGTGGCTCCCATGCTTCCGGTTGGGCCAATTAAACCGGCATCTCCTTTATCTCCTGTTGCTCCTGTAAAACCAATGCTTCCAGTGGCACCATTTATGCCATTGATTCCATCTGCTCCCGCTGGCCCTGTGGCTCCGGTATTGCCCGTTGTGCCAAGTGCACCACTGAAACGAACCCATTGTGCTCCGTTCCAGTACCAGAAACCCACACCTCCGCTTGTCATTGAGGAATTGGTATTATATACCAAAAGTGAAATTGCAGGATTAGGAATGGTTGTATTATCGCCACTACCTGTTAAGCTTACTCTTGGTATAAGTAAACCTTTATTTGCACTCACAATATCCAGCATGGCCGAAGGATCAGGTAGGGTGTCTGTGGTGTCGACACTTATGTTTTGTGCGATTAATTGCGTATTCAATAAAAAAATAACAGATAACGCTATTATCAAATGGCTATAGTATCCATTCAGGTGTTTGAACTGGCAGTTACACAATGATAACACAAAACCAAATGTTTGGTGCAGCTGTTTTTTCATGGTCAGAGAGGTATTAAAAGATGGATATTGAAAGGATTTAAAACTAATTAACGATAATTTTAATCCAACTTTAAAAAAAATGCGACAAACAAAAGAAATTATCGTTGGGGGCTAAAGTAGTAAAAAACAATTAATGAACAAATAGCGAAATAATAAAAACCAGCATTACCCGGTTATAAAACTGTTTTTCTGCACTTTAGCAGCGTATGACTAATTCCTATATGGTCAATCTGCTCAGTAACTTTAAATCCGGCTGTTTCAATGAGTTCCTTAA
>JAHEYA010000321.1 GCA_023251855.1 Bacteroidota bacterium | reverse complement strand
TGGCGAATTTTTAATTGAAAAAAATGCCTTGCACATTTGGCCTCGTGGAAGTTTTATGATGATAGCATTACCTAACCTTGACGGCAATTTCACATGTACTTTGTTTTTGCCGTTTGAAGGTGAAAAATCATTTGTCAATTTGAAAACTCGCGAACAAATAAAATCTTTTTTTGAATCGGAATTCCCTGACGCTATCCCTTTAATGCCAACATTGGTAGATGATTTCATTAATAATCCAGCATCTTCACTGGTAACGGTAAAATGTTTTCCATGGACGTTGGATAACAAAATTGGATTGATTGGTGATGCAGCCCATGCAATTGTTCCTTTCTTTGGACAAGGTATGAATTGTGGATTTGAAGATTGTGTTGTATTAAATGAATTGATAGAAAAATACCTCACCCCGACCCTCTCCAAAGGAGAGGGAGAAGATATTGCTTGGGCGAAAATTTTAGAAGAATACCAAACCCTGCGTAAACCTGATGCTGATGCCATTGCTGATTTGGCAATCATGAACTTTATTGAAATGAGAGATAAAACAGCTGACCCGAAATTTTTATTGCAAAAAAAAATCGAAGCACGTTTTAATGAAAAGTATCCTGATAAATGGACTCCCCTGTATTCAATGGTTACCTATAGTCCGCACATACGTTATTCAGAGGCATTACAGAAAGGTCAAAAACAAGAAAACATTATGCAAAAAATAATGACAATGCCCGATATTGATAAAAAATGGGATAGTGATGAAGTGGAGAAAGAGATTTTAAAAAGTATCAAGTAACAGGTAGCAAGATAAAGGGTGGAATTCTGATACCTGATACTTGATACCTGATACGAGAAAATGATCTATCATAAAAAATATCTCATTATAAAATTACTAATTGAAAATGTCAGCAGATATGAGTTGATCGGTATATACCGCCCTCAAGCTTATCTCAAAGAAACAAAAGGTTATTCAACCGAATGCCAAATAGAACTCTACAAAAAATCAATTGAACAAGGTGAAAGCGCAGTTTTAAATGCTGTTCTTTATGCACCTCACGGATTTGGTGAACATCTAAAACAAGGAAGTTTATTAACTTTACGCAACGGTTTGGATATTGAAGCTAAAGCAGTGGTTTTGGAAATTGTGGGGTATAAATAATTGTGTCAAACCAAATTTTAAATTGAAAAACATTAAACATATATTTCTGCTTTTCGCAATTGTTTTTATGCACTTGCAAATTTTGGCTCAACCCAATGCTGTTAGCACTGATGAGCAGCTCGCTTTGCAGTTTTTTCAAAACAAAGAATTTGATAAAGCACTTGATTACTACGAGAAACTTTATAATAAAAAACCATCCCACCAATATTATTCACCCTATTTGAATTGCCTGCTTGAATTGAAGGATTTTAAAAAGGCTGAAAAAATTGTAAAAAAAAACATTAAACAAAATCCGCAAAATATAGATCTGATAGTTGATCTGGGAATTGTGTACAACTCGGCAAATCAACCTGAAAAAGCGAAAGAAACATGGGAATTAGCTGTGAAATTAGTCAAACAAGATGAGCAGGTGTTTCCTGTTGCTAAAGCCTTTATTGCTATTCGTCAATATGATTATGCTATTACAACGTATTTAAAAGGGCGAAAAATTTCGCAGTCCGGTTATAGCTATAGTTTTGAAATGGCTGATGTATATGCTGCAAAAGGGGATAAAATGGCTATGATAAATGAATATTTAGATGTGCTCGAAACCGAGGATTCATACATACAAAGTGTTCAAAATGCCCTGCAAACCAGTTTTGGTACTGAAGCAGATTTCAAGCAAAACGAATTACTAAAAAATGAATTACTAAAACGAATTGCAAGAAAACCCGACAAAACTATACTTTCAGAGCTTTTGATTTGGATGCAGATTCAACAAAAAGATTTTGATGGTGCATTTGTTCAGGCAAAATCATTAGATAAACGCAAAAAAGAAGAAGGCGGCAGATTAATAGGTCTTGCAAAAAATTGTCTCGAAAATGAAAATTATGAACTTGCTATTAAAGCTTATGAGTATGTTATTGCAAAAGGTTCGGGCAATTACCTTTATCGAGAAGCAAGAACAGCTCTCTTGGATGTTTATTACCAAAAAATTGTTGTGAAAGGAATTTATACAAATCTTGATTTACTTGAACTTGAAAAAAATTATCATGCAGCTATCAATGAACTTGGAATGTCAGCTGGTAAGGTTTTTCCCGGAAAATTAGAGGGATCAACCTCTCCTGTAAAAAACTTGGCACACCTTCAGGCATTTTATCTAGATAAACCTCAAGAAGCAATTAGTTTATTAGAAGAAGCGTTGCCTCAAATAGCAGGTCAGGTACAGGCTTTATTTAAATTAGAATTAGCCGATATTTTATTAATGACAGGTGATGTTTGGGAAGCATCATTGCGTTATTCTCAGGTAGAAAAATCTTTTAAACACGATGAAATAGGACAAGAAGCAAAATTCAGAAATGCAAAAATTGCCTATTACTCCGCTGATTTTAAATGGGCACAAGCACAATTGGATGTGTTAAAAGCAGCAACATCAAAGCTTATTGCAAATGATGCAATGAATCTATCTTTACTTATAAGTGATGCCCTTGCAATTGATACTAATATTGCTCCTCTGATGATTTTTGCTCGTGCTGATTTGTTGGCATTTCAAAATAAAGATGATCAGGCAATTGCAACCCTCGATTCTATAAACATTCTTTTTCCCAACCATGCTTTAGCAGATGATATCCTATACAAAAAAGCACAGATAGAATTAAAACACGCCAGATATGCTGAAGCTGCTGCGTTTTATGAAGCCCTTGTAAAAAATTATGGAGAGGATATTTTAGGTGATGATGCTCTTTTTAAACTCGCTGATCTGAATGAAAATCAATTTAAAAATATAGAGAAAGCAAAAGAACTATACCAACAATTACTTGTGAAATACCCTGGTAGTATTTACATAGTTGAAGCTCGTAAACGATTCAGAAAATTAAGAGGGGATGCTATTAATTAGTTGTTAGTTACTAGTTACTAGTTATTGGTTATTAAATATTTGAGAATAGACAATAGGCAATGGATGGGCATTATGAAGCAATTCGTAATTCGTTAAAATTCGTAATTCGTAGAGTATGATTATATACAACGTAACCGTAAATATCGAAAATGATGTTCGTGAAGAATGGCTTCAATGGATGAAAGAAAAACACATCCCTGATGTAATGAATACCGGATATTTTTTGGAAAAAAAAATTTGTAAAGTGCTTGTTGATGAACAACAGGGTACAACATACTCTATTCAATACACTTGCGAAAGCATGAGTAAGCTCCAGGAGTATCAACGTGAGCATTCTCCACGTTTACAAAAAGAGCATACTGATAAATACGCAAATAAATTTGTAGCATTCAGAACACTTTTGGAGGTACTATAAACCAATAACCAACAACCAGCAACCAATAACTAATGTCCAACCAAGTAAGAGCTAAAAAACATTTAGGACAACATTTTTTGAAAGATGAAAGTATTGCTCAGGATATTGTAAAAAGTCTGAAGCATACTTCTCAGTACAAAAAAGTTTTGGAAGTTGGTCCAGGAATGGGTGTTCTTACAAAATATTTAGTAACAGAAGCTACTTATGAAACACACATTATAGAAATCGACAGAGAATCAATCGCTTATTTAAAACAACACTTTCCAACGCTTCAAAATAAAATTATCGAAGGAGATTTTTTAACTCTCGATTTTAATAATTTGTTTAATAATGAACCTTTTGCAGTGATCGGGAATTTTCCATACAACATTTCTACCGAAATTCTATTCAGAGTTTTAGATCATAAAAATCAGGTTCCGGAAGTAGTTGGTATGTTTCAAAAAGAGGTAGCAGAGCGTATTGCAGCCAAACCTAAAAATAAAACGTACGGAATTACAAGTGTTT
>JAHEYA010000320.1 GCA_023251855.1 Bacteroidota bacterium | reverse complement strand
TTTAGAAGTATTAAAAATACATTTACAACGGATGATCCTAACGGTTCAATGGCCACTTATGATAGGGAGTTTGGCGGCTATGTCCCTTCTAAAATAGCCTTTGAGGCTTTGGCAGGGATAAGATATTATTTCATACCTCATATTAGTATTTATTCAGAAATAGGAATTTCACAATCACTGATTCAATTTGGTGCGTCAGTTGGGTTTTAAAATTTAACAATAAAGAAATGAGTATGCCCCCGCAGTCGCTATGCGTCTACTTAGGAAAAAAAATCACTAAATTTACATTATGAATATTAAACAGCTAAATAAAAGCAAAGTGCCAATTGTTCGTATTGACAGTTCACTTGAAAAGTTTTTAAATATGCCCCTTTTTCAAGATAAAGTTGATAAAGCAAATGAAATATTGCGTACGGTTGGACTTCCAAAAACGTTGACTACTGGGAAACGTAATCGTAAAAATTAGATTGGCAGGGATTCTCAATTTACTCCACCCAACTTTGATAATACTTACCATCATCAATATCCATAGCATCTTTAGTTACCATGAGTGGACGGAAGGTATCAACCATTACTGCTAACTCCTGAGTTTCTTTTTGTCCGATACTGCGCTCCATGGCTCCCGGTGCCGGTCCATGAGGAATTCCCTTAGGATGTAGTGTAATATGACCTTGCTCAATATTATTACGACTCATAAAATCTCCATCCACATAATACAATACTTCATCACTATCAATATTGCTGTGGTTGTATGGTGCAGGTATTGCCTTTGGATGATAATCATACAAACGCGGAACAAATGAACATACCACAAATGTTGCTGTTTCAAAGGTTTGATGTACCGGTGGCGGTTGATGCACACGCCCTGTAATCGGTTCAAAATTATGTATGCTGAAACCGTAAGGAAAATTATATCCGTCCCAACCCACAACATCAAAGGGATGCGTGGCATATACAAGTTCATGTATCATCCCTTCCTTTTTTATCTTAATAATAAAATCACCTTTCTCATCATGAGTTTCCAAATCTTGTGGTAATTTATAATCTCGTTCACAAAAAGGTGAATGCTCCAAAAGCTGTCCTGATGAGCTTTTGTAACGTTTTGGTGTATAATAAGGTGAATGAGACTCCACATAAAATAAACGATTATCAGTTGAATCAAATTCCATTTGATAGATCATACCACGCGGAATGATAAGGTAATCGCCATATTCAAAAGGTATGTTACCCATAAAAGTGCGGAGAGTACCTTTGCCTTTGTGAATAAAAATAAGCTCATCTGAATCAGCATTTTTATAAAAATAATTTTTCATTGAATGCCTCGGTGCTGCCAAACCTATGATACAATCAGCATTTACAAGCATTGCTTTACGACTGTCTAAAAAATCATCGGCAGGTTTTACTTCAAAACCTTTTAATAATAAAGCTTTAATATTTTTACCAATTGCAATTTCAGGTGCAACATTGTATGATGTAATAATTTCCTTTACCTGTGTAGGGCGATGTACATGGTACAGCAAAGCTGAATGACCATTAAAACCTTCTGTACCGAACAACTGTTCGTAATAATAACCTCCCTTAGGTTTTTCAAAAATGGTATGTCGTTTTTGAGGAAAACTCCCCAATTGATGATAAATAGGCATTGGATCTACGAATTACGAATTTATAATGCTTACGCCATAGCTTCAGCATAGGCGCTACGAATCTACGAAACTGTGTTTGTTTAAAATATCTACGAATTCGTATTTCGCAGATTCACATGTGCGAATATACAAATAAGAGAGCAATTCGTATATTCGTACAAATTCGTAATTCGCAGATAATTGATTTTAACCGATACACATACCCACCTCTATTCAAAAGAGTTTGATACCGACAGAATTGCACTTATTGAAAGTGCCATTAACAGTGGTATTACACGTTTTTTTTTGCCAAATGTAGATAGTGATTCCATTCCCGGAATGTTTCAGATAGAAAAAAAATTTCCGGCTAATTGTTTTGCTATGATGGGTTTACACCCTTGTTCTGTGGGTGAAAAGTATCAACAGGAATTAATGGTGGTGGAGCATTGGTTGAGTAAACGAAAGTTTATTGCTATTGGTGAAATTGGGATTGATCTGTATTGGGATAAAACATTTTTTGAGCAACAGCAGGTTGCATTCAGAAAACAAATTCAATTGGCAAAAAAATATAACTTGCCTTATGTGATTCATTCCCGTAGCTCTTTTAACGAGGTGATGGAAATTGTAAATGAATTCAAAAATGATAATTTAAAAGCTATTTTTCATTGCTTCAGTGGTAGTGTAGAGCAAGCAGAACAAGTGATTAAAGCCGGTAATTTCAAATTAGGCATTGGCGGAGTTGTAACATTTAAAAATTCAGGTTTGGATAAAGTAGTAGAAGCAATTGACTTGAAACATTTGGTTTTAGAAACAGATGCTCCGTATCTCGCACCACTACCTCATCGTGGCAAACGTAATCAACCTGATTATTTATTATTAGTAGCACAAAAAATAGCAGAAATAAAAAATAGTAGTGTAGAGGAAGTAGCTGCAGTCACTACTCAAAACTCAGTTGATGTTTTTGGGTGTTGAAAGCTGACAATTTAGCAAAGTAGTATCAAATTTTTTTGCAATCTTATACGAATTAATATAGCTTTGTATCAATAACAAAAAAAACAATTTCACATGGTATCAAATAAAGTAGAATTAGCATTAAACAAACAAATTGAGTTTGAAGCTGCATCATCACAATATTATCTGGCAATGGCTTCATGGGCCGAAACACAAGGTTTAACAGGTGTTGCTGAATTTTTATATGCACAATCTAACGAAGAACGTATGCACATGCTTAAACTTATTAAATATGTGAATGAACGTGGCGGAAAAGCATTGATCCCTGCATTAAAAGAACAACCTCAAAAATTTAAATCAGTACATTTTGTTTTTGAAGAAGTATTAAAACATGAAGTATTTGTTTCCAATGAAATCAATGGATTGGTAGAGATTTGTTTGAAAGAAAAAGATTATACCACTCATAATTTTTTACAATGGTATGTTGCTGAACAAATTGAAGAAGAAGCAATGGCGCGTAAAGTACTTGATAAGCTAAAACTGATTGGTGATGATAAAGGTGGTATGTATTTGTTTGATCGCGATCTACCTTCAATTGCCGGACCAGCTGCTGGAAGAGGAGGAAAATAAAATCGCTATTGAATAATTTTATTTCGTAATTCAGTAGCTTTTTCAGAAATCTGCTTGAATTGTTCAGGACTTACTTTAGCAGTAGTTTCAGTAGGTGCAATAAGTATGGTATCATACACTTTTTTCAATTCTTTTAAACTGGCTATAATATCTTCTGTGCCTTGGTTTTCGGCCTTATAGCTTTCTAACAAAGAAATTAAATTATCAAGATTGGATTTTTCCATCCCTATCCTGCTAACAACAGCTTCATTATTATTTGTAGCAATCCCAATCTGAGTTGAAACATATAAACCTTCTATCCAGCCACCGGCAACCATTAAGGTAGATACACCCGGTTGTCCGTTTTCCTGCAAATAATTATCTGAATTCTTGAATGATTGAGAAACAATGGCTAACATCGAATCTTTATTATCCTCATTTGCTTGAATACGTGAGGTCATATCTTCACCAAATGCTCCACTAATACCTAAACTGGTTGCCAATTTATTAGTGCAACGTAAATACAACATCGATTCCTGTGATTGGTCAAAAAGACTGGTAACACCAAGATCGATACCATAAACACCTAAATTAAGTGCCCTTGATTTAACAGAAGAATATTTAGAAGTATTTTCAATCGGATTTAAATTTTTTGAATTATACTTTGCTCCTGCATCATTCAACAGTTTCAATGTTTCGGATTGAGATGGTAAAGAAGAAAGCATCTTTTGAACTTTTGTGTTCTTTTCCTTTTGTAC
>JAHEYA010000319.1 GCA_023251855.1 Bacteroidota bacterium | reverse complement strand
AAGGTAATTTTGCAAAAACATTAGACTACTACGCTAAGGGATTAAAAATTTCAGAAGAAATAAATGATAAAAAAGGAATTGCAAGACATCTTGGTAACAGCGGGATTGTTTATTACGCGCAGGGCAATTTCACGAAAGCGTTGGAATTATATTTGAAGGCTTTGAAGATGGCTGAAGGAATTGGGGATAAAAGAGGGGTGGCGGGGCACTTAGGCAACATTGCAAGTATCTATGCCGACCAGAATGATTATCCGAAAGCTTTGCACTACGCGATGAAAGCACTGAAGAGTGCGGAAGAGTTGGGGAGTAAAAAAATGGTTGCAATAATTACAGGGAATATTGGGGTTATTTATTCCCATCAAGGGGATTACGCCAAAACGCAAGAATACTACTCCAAAGCATTAAAACTTGCCAAAGAGTTGGGGGATAAAAGTGGAATTGCAAGAACCCTTGGTAATATGGGAAATATTTATAAAGACCATGGCGATTATCCTAAAGCACTTGATTATTATTTCAGATCATTAAAAATGCGGGAAGAACTTGGAGCAAAAGATTTAATTGCAACCACATTATCTAATATCGGTTCACTTTATACACTAACAGGGAAATTTAATGAGGCTGAACAGTATTTGAAAAAAGCAGTTTCCATCAATGATAGCATTGGAGCTTTGGATCTATTAAGACAAACCGAAGAAATTCTTTCAACACTTTATGATACTACTGCACAATTGGCTGAAAGTCGTAAACAATTTTCTATTTCTGCAAAAAATTATGCCCTTTCGATGCTTTATTTCAAAAAAGCAATCACACTTAAAGATACTATTTTTAGTCGTGAGAACAAAAAACAATTGGTGCGTAAAGAAATGAACTTCGAATTTGAAAAAAAAGAAGTTGCTACAAAAGCTGCACAGGATAAAGAGATTGCTGTTAAAGAGTCGGAAAAGAAAAAACAAAAAATTGTGATTTGGTCAGTAATTGCCGGTTTATTGTTGATTGTTGCATTTTCGCTTTTTATGTTTAATAGATGGCGAATTACAAAAAAACAAAAAAACATAATTGAAAAGCAAAAAGAAAAAATACTTGATAGTATTAACTATGCACAACGAATACAACAGAGCATTTTGATGGAAGAAAGCGAAATACAAAGCTATTTACCGAATAGCTTTATTTATTTTCAGCCAAAGGATATTGTAAGTGGTGATTTTTACTGGTTCTCTGAAGTAGGTGGTAGTTCGGAGTCAGTAGGTGGTAGTAAAAAAGAAAATGATCCAAATTTTTCAAACCACGAACTACAAACTACAAACTACAAACTAATCATAGCAGCTGTAGACTGCACCGGACATGGGGTACCCGGAGCATTCATGAGTATGGTAGGAAACACTTTATTGAACCAGATTGTAAATGAAAAAGGCATTACAACTCCATCTGACATATTACGATTATTGAATATTGGAGTGCATGACACTCTTCATCAGGAAAAGATCGGAGCCTTATCAGAAGACGGAATGGATATAGCCTTATGCTGTATTGATTACAAAAATAAAGAGGTACAATTTGCAGGTGCTCAAAATCCACTTTTCGTAGTATCAGAAAAAGAAGTAATTGTTTTTAAAGGAGATGACATAGCGATAGGCGGTGATATGGTAATCCGGCAAAAAAGCGATCTGTTACAAATAGAGTACACGAATCACACTATTCCATTTAAAAAACAAATGACTATTTATCTTTCTACTGATGGCTTTAGGGATCAACTGGGTTTTCCTGAAAGGGTTATAGCGAAAGAAGAAAATGGTTCTCAAAAAAAATTCGGGATACAAAAATTTAAAGAATTATTGTTGCAAAATCAACATCTCGATATGCAGAAACAAAAAGAAATTTTTTCGTCAGCCCATATTAGCTGGAAAGGTAGCGCAGCACAAACAGATGATATTTTAGTAATCGGAGTAACTATTTTATAATAAGCTATTATTTTCAATGAAAAAACACATCCATTATATATTGTGTTACATTCTAACATTTCACATAGGTTTGGCTTCTGCCCAATTGGCTGAAAAGATGGAATCTGTCAGAACTTTTGATTCTCTTTTTAATGTTCTAAAAACAGCTCGAACAGATGCTGTAAAAATTAGCGTTCTAAATGCTATTGGAAGCACTTACGCTAAAAAAGATAATTATAAATTGGCATTACAATATGCTGAGCAAGCGGAAATGCTTGCCAAAAAGAATAACGATCAAAATGAAATTATTAACGCATACATCACAATAGGAATGGCCTATAGAAACCTGGCTAATTATGAAAAAGCGTTTTCCATAAGTTCGAAATTGCTCTTACTAAGCGAGCAAACAGGGAATAAAAATGGGCTTGAAAATGCTTTTCTTGGGATTGGTATAGTTTATATGAACCAAGGAAATTATCAAAGGGCTTATGAGAACTATTTGAAAAGTTTTAAAATCAGCGAGGAAATTGGGGATAAAAAAACCACCGCTACTTGTTACAATAATATGGGACTTATTTTTAAGTTTCAAAATAATAATGAACAAGCCTTGGAGAATTATTTGAAAGCGTTAAAAATCAGAAATGAGATAGGTGATAAAACCGGAATTGCTATGTGTTACAATAATATTGGAAATATATACATTGACGAACATCAATTCAAGAAGGCATTGGACAGTCATTTAAAATCATTAAAAATCCGGGAAGAAACAGGTAATAAGTATGGCGTTGGAACTTCATTAAATAACCTTGGACTAATTTATTCGAGTCAAAAGAATTATCAAAAAGCGTTAGATTATAATTTACGTTCTTTAAAAATCAGGGCGGAAATAGGTGATAAAAAAGGAGTTGGCGGATCCTACAATAATATTGGAGATATTTATATAGTAGAAAAAAAATTTGACAAAGGTCTTCATTATATAACAATGGGATTAAATTTATTTACAGAAATAAATTACAAACTTGGACAAAAAGCAAGCTACAATTCATTATCCAATTTGTATTATAAAAAAGGCGACTTTAAACAAGCATTTAATTACCGGAAATTTTTTTCGTTCATTAAAGACTCTCTCCTCAATGAACAGTCAGGAAAAGAAATCGCGGAGATGAACTCAAAATATGAATCGGAGAAAAAAAACAAAGACATTGAACTTTTAACCAAAACCAAAGAATTACAATTTATGGAAGTAAAGAAACAAAAACTAATTAGAAATGTTTTTGTTGGCGGCCTTATTTTGGCGCTAATCCTGGCATTTGTGCTTTTTAATCGTTTTGTAATAAAACAAAAACTAAGT
Organism: Bacteroidota bacterium; assembly: GCA_023251855.1. Lineage (GTDB taxonomy): Bacteria > Bacteroidota > Bacteroidia > 2-12-FULL-35-15 > 2-12-FULL-35-15 > 2-12-FULL-35-15. The sequence goes on along the minus strand of JAHEYA010000319.1, from coordinate 653 downwards.
GCTGCCTTGAGCACTAAGAATAATGAATTGACACAAAAAAACACTCTTATAGAGAACCAGAACCAAAAAATAATTGACAGTATAACCTATGCTCAGCAAATACAAAAAAGTATTTTAATGGAAGAGAGTGAAATACACAATTATTTACCAAATAGTTTTGTTTACTGCCAACCTAAAGATATTGTGAGTGGTGATTTTTACTGGTGCTCCAAAATAAATAATAAAATAATTATTGCTGCCATTGACTGTACCGGACATGGTGTTCCCGGAGCTTTTATGAGTATGGTAGCAAATACATTATTGAATCGGATTGTAAATGAAAAACATATTACCCTTCCATCTGAAATATTGAAATTCTTAAACATTGAAGTTTACAATACATTGCGTCAGGAAAAAGATGATGCTTTATCTCGTGACGGAATGGATATAGCCCTTTGTTGTATTGATTATAAAAAAGGAGAATTACAATATGCTGGGGCACAAAACCCCTTGTATGTTTTATCGGATAATGAATTACATGTCATTGAAGCCGACAGATACGGAATTGGTGGTGGTGGAATGATAACAAAAATGTTTGACACAACTAAAAAAGAATATATGAACCATACTATTCCTTTAAAGGAAAACATGAAAATTTATCTTTTTTCAGACGG
>JAHEYA010000318.1:3193-3952 GCA_023251855.1 Bacteroidota bacterium | reverse complement strand
AACAGTTTGGAAAAATGCCGGAACAACCATTACCGATATTGGCGATGGAATTATCAACCTGGAGTTCCATACCAAAATGAATTCTATTGGTGGTGAAGTAATTGAAGGTGTTAATAAAGCGATTGAAGTGGCTGAAAAAAATTTTCACGGATTGGTAATTTCTAATGAAGGTGCCAATTTCAGTGCAGGAGCCAATGTTGGAATGATTTTTATGATGGCTGTTGAACAAGAGTTTGATGAATTAAATTTTGCAATTAAAGCATTTCAAAATGCAATGATGCGTGTTCGTTATTCTTCGATTCCTGTTGTGGTAGCTCCGCATAACATGGCTTTAGGTGGCGCATGTGAAATGAGTTTGCATTCCGACAGAGTAGTTGCTCATGCCGAAACCTATATGGGCTTGGTAGAATTTGGTGTTGGATTAATCCCTGGTGGTGGCGGTTCTAAAGAGTTTGCTGTTCGTTTATCTGATGATTTACAAGATGGTGATGTTGAATTAAATAATTTCCGTGACCGCTTTTTAACAATCGGACAAGCAAAAGTTTCCACGTCTGCTTATGAAGCATTTGACTTAGGCTACTTACGCAAAGGTAAGGATGTAGTAGTTGTTTCCCGTAATCGTGTATTGGCTGAAGCAAAAGCAAATTGTATTGAAATCGCGGAAGCTGGCTATACACAACCTGTTCAACGTAAAGACATCCGTGTACTTGGCAAACAAGCATTAGGATTGGCTTATTTAGGTGCTAATACAATGAAAGC
>JAHEYA010000318.1:0-3183 GCA_023251855.1 Bacteroidota bacterium | reverse complement strand
ATGAAAGCGGGTAACTACATTAGTGAACATGATGAAAAAATTTCTCAAAAATTAGCTTATGTTTTATGTGGTGGCGATTTATCTTCTCCAACATTAGTAAGTGAGCAATACTTGTTAGACTTGGAGCGTGAAGCATTTTTATCTTTATGTGGTGAGAAAAAAACATTGGAACGTATTCAATCCATTATTACAGGTGGGAAAATTCTTAGGAATTAGATGTGAGTATTGAGATGTGAGATATGAGAAAAAAATTGAAAGTAAGATATTGAGATGCATAATTTGAAAGAGTTAAAAATTTGGAATAAAGCAATTGACCTTTCAGTTGCTGTTTACAAGACAACTGTTGGTTTTCCAAAGGAAGAAATGTACGGTTTAACTTCTCAAATCAGAAGGTCAGCAGTATCAATACCTTCTAATATTTCAGAAGGTGCAGGTAGAAATTCCAACAAAGAATTTCTTTACTTTCTAGGAATAGCAAACGGTTCATCATATGAATTACAAACTCAGCTTGTTATTTCAAACAAATTAAATCTCATTACAAATGAAACACTTCAGTCTCTCGTTAAAGAAATTGAGGAAATACAAAAAATGAATTATACTTTTCAAAAAACTATTAATAACCAGATATTAGCAATGTAATTTGGGTACTATCTCAAATCTAACATCTCATATCTCAAATCTAAATAATATGAAAGCATACATTGTAGCAGGTTTCCGGAGTGCAGTAGGTAAAGCCACCAAAGGTGGATTTCGTTTTACTCGTCCGGATGAATTAGCAGCAACTGTTGTTAAACACCTAATGGCATCAGTGCCAAACGTAGCTCATGATCAGGTTGATGACCTTATTGTTGGTTGTGCAATGCCTGAAGCAGAGCAGGGTTTAAACATGGCTCGCTTTATTTCATTAATGTCTTTTAATACCGACAAAGTTGCCGGAATGACTGTAAACCGCTATTGTTCCTCAGGTTTAGAAACAATTGCAATTGCATCTGCAAAGATCAATGCCGGTTTATCCGACTGTATTATTGCCGGTGGTGCTGAAAGCATGAGTTTGATCCCTATGGGTGGATGGAGAATTGTTCCTGATCCGGCAATGGCAGTCACAAATCCTGATTATTATTGGGGCATGGGATTAACTGCTGAAGCGGTTGCAAAAGAATATAAAGTGAGTAGAGAAGATCAGGATGCATTTGCATTCAGTTCTCACCAAAAAGCTATAAAGGCTATTAAAGACGGTAAGTTCAAGAATGATATTGTTCCTGTTAAAGTTACTGAAACTTATGTTGATGAAACAGGTAAAAAGAAAAACCGTGATTTTATTGTTGATACAGATGAAGGTCCACGTGCTGATTCAACCCTTGAAGGCTTAGCAAAACTAAAACCGGTTTTTGATGCAAAAGGAAGCGTTACAGCGGGTAATTCTTCACAAACAAGTGATGGTGCTGCTTTTGTAATGATAGTAAGTGAAAAATTCATGAAAGAAAATAATTTAAAACCCATTGCCAGATTAGCAAGTTACGCTGTAGCCGGTGTTCCTCCTCGCATCATGGGAATAGGGCCAATTGCTGCTATTCCAAAAGCTTTGAAGATTGCCGGAATGAATTTAAATCAAATTGATATGATTGAATTAAATGAAGCATTTGCTTCTCAATCATTAGCAATTGTTCGTGAATTACAATTGAATCCGGAAATCGTGAACGTGAATGGTGGCGCTATTTCATTAGGTCATCCATTGGGTTGTACCGGTGCGAAATTATCGGTTCAATTATTCAATGAATTAAAACGTAGAGATAAAAAATATGGAATTGTTTCTATGTGTATCGGTACCGGACAAGGTGCTGCAGGAGTTTTCGAAATGTTGAATTAGTATCAGGTATCAAGTAGCAAGTATCAGGTATCAAGTAGTAAATGGAAAGACATCGTAATGCATAATTTTAAAGAATTAAATGTTTGGCAAGAATCAATGACTCTGGCAAAAGATGTTTTTAAGGCTACTCGCAACTTTCCGGCAGAAGAAAAATATGGATTAACTTCTCAAATGAACCGTTGTTCAGTTTCTGTTGCAAGTAACATTGCTGAAGGTGCGGGCAGAGGATCATCTAAGGAATTTGGCCATTTTCTTAGCATTGCGTTAGGATCATGTTTTGAACTTGAAACGCAATTATTATTATCAAATGAATTTGAATATATAACTAAAGAACAAACATTATTATTAACCGAAAGGGTATGTAAAGTACAAAAGATGCTGAATGGATTAAAAAAATCTGTTTATCAAACATCCTGATACTTGATACCTGATACTTGATACCTTAACCCAACAATGTAATATCTAACATCTAATATCTAAAACTTAAAAAAAATGACAACAGCAACAGCAACCAAAACAGCACTAAAAGGAGGTGAATTCCTTATTAAAGAAACTGAAGCAAATGATATTTTTATTCCTGAAGAGTGGAATGAAGAGCAATTGATGATAGCAAAAAGCTGTCGTGATTATTTATCGCAAAATGTTTGGCCAATCCTTGACCGTATTGATGCACAAGAAGAAGGTTTAATGGTTGATCTTTTAAATAAAGCCGGAGAGCTTGGTTTATTGGGTATTTCAGTACCTGAAGAGCTTGGCGGTTTCGGAAAAGATTTTGTTACTTCCATGTTGGTTACTGAAGTATTGGGTACCGGACACTCTTTCGCAGTAGCTATTTCAGCACATACTGGTATTGGTACTTTACCAATTTTATATTATGGAAATCAAGCACAAAAAGCAAAATACATTCCCAAGTTAGCAAGTGGTGAGTGGAAAGCTTGTTATTGCTTAACAGAGCCGGGTTCAGGATCTGATGCAAACTCCGGAAAAACAAATGCCGTACTTTCTGCTGATGGCAAGCATTATATTTTAAACGGTCAAAAAATGTTGATCACCAATTGTGGTTTTGCAGATATTTTCACAGTGTTCGCTAAAATTGATAATGATGAAAATCTAAGTGCATTTATTGTAGAAAAAAGCTTTGGTGGTATCACACTTAATGCTGAAGAGCATAAAATGGGTATCAAAGGAAGTTCAACACGTCAGGTATTTTTTAACGATTGTAAAGTACCCGTAGAAAATTTATTATCTGATCGTCAAAATGGATTTAAAATTGCAGTTAACATTTTAAATCTTGGTCGCGTTAAGCTTGCCGGTGC
>JAHEYA010000043.1:4764-10896 GCA_023251855.1 Bacteroidota bacterium | reverse complement strand
GCAATTATAATTATGTGTGGACTCCCGGAAACACTGCTGGTACTACAAATACTGTTAGCCCAACTATACCCACCACCTATACTGTTACATTAACTGATGGCTGCACAGTAACTTCTACAATTGCTCTTACCACAGTTACCCCGCAACCTTCGCCAATAGTTGACTTTACTGCTGATATACTTTCAGGATGTGAGCCGGTATGTGTTAATTTTACAGATAATTCAGCAATTGCCGGTGGTTCTATCTCAGCATGGCGCTGGGATTTTGGAGACAGCTTATCTTCGACAGTTCAAAACATCCTTCATTGTTATCCAAATGCTGGCGCATACACTGTAACTTTAACAGCCGTTTCCTCAAATGGGTGCAGCGGTTCACTTACCAAAAACAATTACATCAATGTGTTTCCAATACCGGTTGCGGCTTTTACAAGTAATCCTACTGTAACGGATATCTATGCTCCGGGAATAAATTTTTTCGATAATTCAATTATTTCCTCAGGAACTATTTCAAACTGGAACTGGAATTTTGGCGATACAGCTTCCTCTCTACTTCAAAATCCTTATCATAGTTACGGCAATACAGGCTCATTCCCGGTTATGCTTATTGTAAAAAGTGATAAAGGCTGTAGCGATACTACAATCCATGCTATTTCAATTACCTACGGATTTACATTTTATGCACCTGAAACTTTTACTCCTAATTATGATGGGAAAAATGATACCTTTCTTCCAAAAGGTACCGGCTGGAAGCCTGAAACCTACAATCTATGGATATTTGACCGATGGGGAAATATGTGCTTTCACACAGCAGATATGAACCTTGGCTGGGACGGAAAATCAAACAAAGGCAACACCATTTCTCAAACAGATGTATATGTTTGGAAAGTTGAATTAACCGATACATCCGAACAACCTCACTATTACACAGGAATTGCCAGTATCATAAATTGATACCTTTTTACTGCAACACTATTTTTTTAAAACTATATTTACCATTTATTTCTAACGAAAGCAAATAAACTCCTTCTGCTACTGAAGGGTCTATCAATAATTTTCTTCCTTGTTTACCTGAATTCTGTAATTCCTTTTCAAAAAAAGTTGAAACAACCTTACCGGCCAATGAAACCAGCTTTGCTGAAACTTGTGAATCTTTATTCAAGTCGTATAACAAACTTATATATTCATTAGCAGGATTAGGAAATACGGAGAATGAAAAGTTTGAAATAACGGCTGATTCTACTCCTGCTAGGCTATCAGGAGCTAACAAAGCACTATAAAGTACGGCTTTATCCCCACCATCATTTCCATTGCCGTTAACACCATTGCCACATGCGTAAACATAAACATTACCACTTGCTGGAGCTGTCCATTTAAATGTGGCACTTCCGGATGATAAAATTGGCGATAAGTGTGTAACGCTTTTCGGAAAAGCACCTGCTGGATGAATTTGACAATTGGTCAACGCAACAAAAGTCCCGATAGCAGTTGAACTTGATAATGTTCCATCTAACATTTCAACATCAAAACCAAATTTCGCATAACCTGTAACTTTTATCGCAATTGTATAATCAGCTCCGGGTACATAAGCATTTCCAGTAAATGCAGGAGTTGCAGTAAAAGAAAAAACCGGAGTAACACTTCCACCGGAATGACAGCCCCCACCGGAAGAACAAGACCCCGGTCCATCTGGTACTGAATTAGTGTATCCTACTATTGAGCCATTTGCATTTTTTTGTCCATTACTTGAACAGCAACCATGTTGCTCATATTTTAAACCTTTTCCGTCCTCATCGGTTTCACGAAAAGTGAACCCCGAAGTAATAACTGTTGTTAAAACAGTAAGTCCGGCAAGTAAAAAAGTAAAGTTGCGCTTTGTCATCATCTTTTAATCTATTTTTTAATTATTGCAATACTACATTTTTTTTTACAAAAAAGCCAATGTATATAATGGTACCCTGACAAAATTTATCCTTCGGAAACTTTGGAAATAAAAAAAGTTTCCTTAGTTTTGCAGCCAATATGAACACAGCTAATAATTCGTTTTTAACTTTTTTTTTCTTTTTTTTAGGTTTCACCCTTCTTCTATGTGGTGCATGTGTTACTGACACTTTTGCACAGAAAAACTATACATTAAGTGGTTATATAAAAGATAGCAAAACCGGTGAAGAGCTTATAGGAGCAGTAGTTGTGATCAAAGAAATTCCTGCTACAGGTGTCAGTACTAATGCTTATGGCTTTTTTTCTATAACCTTACCGGAAGGAAACTATACGGTTTCAGTTCAATACCTCGGTTATGAATTAAATTCTCAACAAATCTCATTAAAACAAAATATCAAACAGAACATTACACTCAAAGAAAAAAGTAATCAACTTAAGGAAGTAGAAGTAACTGCCGAAAAGAAAAATGAGAACATAACCAGCACTCAGATGGGAGTTGAAAAACTCGATATGAAAGAAATTAAAAATATACCTGTTCTTTTCGGTGAAAAAGATGTATTAAAAACCTTACAATTACTGCCCGGAATAAAATCAGCCGGAGAAGGCAACAGTGGCTTTTATGTTAGAGGTGGTGCTGCTGACCAAAACCTTATTTTTTTAGATGAAGCCACTGTTTACAATGCTTCCCACCTACTTGGTTTTTTCTCCGTATTCAACTCCGATGCCATCAAAGATGTTACTGTTTATAAAGGTGGCGAACCTGCCGAATATGGCGGAAGGCTTGCCTCTGTGCTTGATATTAAAATGAATGATGGTAATGATAAAAAATTTGGAGTAAGTGGTGGTATTGGTTTAATTTCATCTCGGTTGAATATTGAAGGGCCAATCGTAAAAGAGAAAGGTTCATTTATTGTTTCTGCCAGAAGAACTTACGCAGATGTGTTCCTTAAACTTTCAAGTGATACCACAGTTAACAAAGCAATTCTTTATTTTTATGATATAAATGCAAAAGCAAATTATCGAATCAATGATAAAAATCGTATTTTTTTATCCGGATATTTTGGACAAGATGTTTTAGGATTCGGAACCACATTTGGCATCAATTGGGGCAATGCAACAGGTACTCTTAGATGGAACCATTTATTCAGCGAAAAATTATTTTGCAACACCTCAGCCATTTTCAGTAATTATGCATATCGCATAAATATTAATTTTGGGGGCTCACCAATTAGTATTATTTCACGCATACAGGATTATAATCTAAAACAAGATTATGAGTATTTTGTAAGCTCAAAAAACAAAATAAAATTCGGTTTCAATTCGATTTACCACCAAATCATTCCAGGTGCAATTACTGCTGATGCTACTTCAAGGATAAGTAAACTTCATCTTCCAAATAAATATGGATTAGAAAATGCTGTTTATGTATCACAACAGCATAAACCTTTTCAAAAATTTAGCTTTGAATATGGTGCTCGCCTTACTTCTTTCAGCTTGCTCGGTCCCGGTGATATATATACCTATAATACTGATGGAACAACACTGGATACTATGGTTTACAATTCCGGAAAAATTGTTAAAACGTATTTGAATGTTGAACCACGTATTACTTTAAACTATGTTATTAACCAACAAAATTCAGTAAAAGCTTCTTATGGCAGAAACACTCAAAATCTTCATTTAATTTCCAATTCAACATCAGGTAATCCGACCGACCTCTGGATTCCTAGCAGTAACAATGTAAAACCAGAAATTGCAGACCAGGTTTCATTAGGCTACTTTAGAAACTTTAAAGAAAACCAATTTGAATTTTCTTCTGAGATCTATTATAAAGACATGCAAAATCAAGTAGATTATAAAAATGGGGCACAACTTAATTTTAATGCAAATATCGAATCGCAATTACTCTACGGCAAAGGCAGAGCCTATGGTTTAGAGTTATTATTAAAAAAGAAGATTGGAAAATTTAATGGCTGGATTTCCTACACCTTATCACGCACCGAACGGTTAATTGAAGGTATAAACAACAGCAACTACTATCCCGCAAAACAAGACAGGACGCATGATATTGCTGTTGTAGGGATTTATGAACTCTCTCCTAAATGGACATTCTCTGCTACATGGGTTTATTATACAGGCAACGCAGTTACTTTTCCAAGTGGAAAATATATGGTGGGAGGACAAATTGTAAATTATTATACGGAGCGTAATGGCTACCGTATGCCTGCTTATCACCGACTGGACCTAGGTGCTACATGGCAAAGAAAGAAAACAGAAAAATATGAATCCAGCTGGACATTCTCTATTTATAATGCGTATGCAAGGGAAAATGCCTACAGCATAACATTTGAACCAGACCCAAGTGATCCAACAAAAACTCAGGCTGTTCAAACTACATTATTCAGGCTTGTTCCGGCAATTACTTACAATTTCAAATTTTAAACAATGAAAAATTATATCCCATTATTTTTAATCTGTTTAGTCACTTCTTTACTTTTTTTCTCTTGTCAAAAAGTAATTGATGTTGATTTAAATGCAGCTGCTCCACAAATTGTAATTGAAGGTAGCGTATGCGACCAGCCGGGTCCCTATTATATTAATTTGACTCAGACAGTTAATTTTAGCGAAACCAATTCATTTCCTCCGGTAACAGGTGCTCTTGTAAAAATTACTGACAATTTAGGATCTACCGATATATTAACTGAATTAACTCCCGGTAGTTATGCAAGCTCCTCCCTACAAGGACTACCCGGCAACACGTATACACTTTCTGTTGCTTCAAATGGAAAAAATTACAGCTCTGTTTCAGCAATGCCACCTCCTGTAGATATTGATTCACTGAGTATTTCAACAGTAAGTAACGGCTTTGGTGGTCCACGAAAAAGGTTAGTAGCACACTTTCATGATCCTGCCGGTGTCGCTAATTTTTATCGCTTTAAAGTAAACCACTATTTTGTAGTTAACCATGTTATTCAATACTGGGTGGAACAAAAAGGAATTTCCATTACTAGTGACAGATTTCAAGATGGCACCAACATGGCCTACAACCTATCAGGCAGGGATAACAAGTTAATTTCCGGAGACTCCATTGCTGTTTCAATTCAAGCAATTGATAAAGGTGTTTATGATTATTTAAGAACACTTGGTCAGTCAGATAACGGTCCTCAATCGGCTACACCTGCAAATCCAACTCCTAATATTACCAGCGGTGCATTGGGCTATTTTAATGCCTATGCCATTAGAGTAAAAGGAATTGTTGTTCCCTGATTAATTATTTTTTGTCGCTCTGCAAAAACGAAAATAATTGCTACTATTGCACTATGTCTTATTTTTCAGTTAGGGAACTTTTAACCGACAAAATATTCAAAACCATTTCAATCAGTATCACAGCCTCGTTAATTGTATGTATATTTTTGTATGTATATTTATTGTTAGCTATTACTCTTTTTTTCCATTATGAAAAAAATCAAAGAACTTATTATCGAAAATAAATTAGTCTATGTAAGACTAATCATTTTTGTTTGTTTCTTAGGCCACGGTCTTGTTTCTCTGAATATTAGTCCGGGTTACCAGCTACATTACAATATCTTTTCATCCGTCAATTTCTTTGGCATGGATGCAAATTCTTTTTTAAAAATAATTGCAACTTTTGATCTTACAATGGCTTTACTTTTTTTATTTAATATCCGACTGGTGTACATTATCCCTATTACTCTTTCATACCTTTTCCTGATTGGACTTGCCGGTGGGGTCTATTACATGAATAAAACGGGTGGCTTTTTTGGTATCTCTGAATTTTTCAGACGTCTTCCCTGGATGTTCACTCTTTTATTTCTTTGGTTCTCATTAAAAAAGGAAAAAAATTATTTATTTCTTCTTCGTATCGGACTAGCATTTGCATTTATTGCTCATGGTTTATCTTCATTAGGATTTTTTGGTCTGAGGGGCGGACATGTTGAACTTGCATCGCAAATATTAACAGAAGATAAAGCAACTCAATTTGTTTATTACAGCGGTTTTTCTGATACATTTCTTGGATTACTTTTGATAAGCGGCTTTTTATCCCGATGGGCAGCTATCATTGGCTGCTTGTGGCTATCGTTTATTGTTTACCTATCATTTTTAGTAGGTTTACCTGAAGGATTATTCCGAACAGGATTTTTGCTCATCTGTGTTTATGTTGCCCTCGATAAAA
>JAHEYA010000043.1:0-4754 GCA_023251855.1 Bacteroidota bacterium | reverse complement strand
AAAAAGTTTACCTGCACCTTAAATAACTGTTGGCAAAAACTGGCAAAATAACGTAACATTGTTTGGGTGTTTCTCGTAAAATAGTTTCGCAAAAAAAGTTCAATGAGAAAACTTCTACTCATATTTATTATTTCTTTCTTTAACCCTTTCCTTTGGGAAGGTTCGGAGATGTTAGCTCAAAAAAATGTTGGCATTGGTACTACATCACCTGATCCTTCTGCCCGATTAGATATCTTTTCAAACAATCAGGGTTTACTTATTCCAAGAGTAAGTTTAATCTCTATTGTTGATGTGGTTACAGTTCCGTTACCTGCCATTAGCTTGTTAGTTTATAATACAAACCCTGCAATGACAGGTGGTGCAACAGGAATTTATTTTTGGGATGGAACTATGTGGAGACAAGCATTTGGTGTTGCCGGAGGTTTGGGTATAACAGGGGCAACTGGCTTTACTGGTGATATTGGAATAACTGGAGCTACCGGAGAAACTGGTAGTACCGGAGAAATAGGTGCTACCGGATCTACCGGAGATATTGGCTTTACTGGTGCTACCGGATCCACAGGTGATACAGGTGCTACTGGAACTACCGGTGATACAGGCGCTACTGGTATAGTTGGCTGGACTGGTGATACCGGAAGTACAGGTGCAACAGGTGCAACCGGCTCTACTGGTGATACAGGAGCAACGGGCGCTAAAGGCGCTACCGGCAGAAGAGGCGACAGGTATTCAACCTTTTCAATTGATAGTTTAACAATTGGCATGGGTGCATTAGGTCCTTTTGTGGTGGATTCCGGGCTGGCATATTCTATCGGACAAATTATTGTAATTGCCAATTCACCAAACAAACAAATGGTTGCAACCGTAACCGGTTATAACCCCGGAAATGGTACAATGCTGGCAAATGTAACTTCCACTAATGGCATTGGCAAATATGCTCCATGGACAGTGAATTTACAAGGATTAATGGGTAATACCGGTGTTACCGGAACAACCGGCTCAACAGGAGTAAAAGGAACAACAGGTTTAATTGGCAGAACAGGTTATACAGGCACCACAAGTTCCACTGGGTCTACCGGGTCTACCGGTTCTACCGGTTCCACAAGCAACACCGGCTCTACTGGTGCAACCGGCTCTACCGGCAGAACAGGTTCAACAGGCCCTACCGGTGACAGGTATTCAACCACTTCTTCTACCCCACTTACTATTGGTGGAGGTTCTAAAACCTTCACAACTAATGATATTGGATTAGCTTACTCTATCGGACAAGAAGTTATAATTGCATATTCTTCTACCCAGCAAATGGTAGGCTCAATTACCAGCTTTACCCCCGGAACAGGACTGATGGTGGTTACCATCCTTTCAACAATGGGTGGTGGTTCAAATTTATCGCCATGGTTTGTAAATTTAAAAGGTGCTCCGGGGCCTGCCGGTCCGGTTGGTCCTATAGGTATTTCAGGTGCTACAGGTACTACAGGTGATACTGGTGCTACGGGTGATACTGGTTCTACAGGTGATACTGGCGCAACGGGCGACACTGGTGCTACTGGATCTACCGGATCTACTGGAACAACAAGTCCTACGGGCTCTACAGGCAGTACAGGTGCTACAGGTGCTACAGGTTCAATGGGTTCTACAGGCGACAGGTATTCAACAACATCTGCTAACACAATGGCAATATCACCCGTGGGTACTCCATTAAGCTTTACAGTTGGTGTAGGATTAGCTTATTCCATAGGGCAAGAAGTAATTATAGCTTTTACGCCAACACAGCAAATGATTGGAGTAATAACAAATTATAACTTCGTTACAGGCAGTATGAGTGTTACTGTAAACTCATTTACAGGAGCTGGAGCAGGTTTATCGCCTTGGTTTGTGAATTTAAAAGGAGCTCCGGGTCCTATTGGTCCTACAGGTGCTACAGGATCAACCGGAAGTACAGGAAGTACGGGTGCCACCGGTAATACAGGCGCTACGGGCTCTACAGGTGATACGGGTGCTACGGGCTCTACCGGATCAACTGGTGCTACAGGTTCTACTGGTTCTTCTGGTTCTACCGGAGATACCGGCTCTACTGGTGATACCGGATCAACAGGTTCTACCGGCTCTACTGGCTCTACTGGCTCAACCGGTTCTACTGGTGATACAGGATTTACCGGTGATACAGGTTCTACCGGATCTACAGGGTCTACCGGATCTACAGGGTCTACCGGATCTACAGGGTCTACCGGCTCCTCTGGTGATACAGGATCTACTGGTTCTACTGGTGATACGGGATCTACTGGTTCTACTGGTGATACGGGCAGTACAGGCGATACGGGCTCTACTGGCTCTACCGGATCTACTGGTTCTACCGGTGATACCGGATCTACTGGTGATACAGGCAGTTCAGGTTCAACAGGCGACAGTGGTAGCACGGGATATACCGGTTTTAGTGGAAATACAGGAGCTACCGGAGATACTGGTTCTACAGGAGATACCGGCTCTACGGGAGATAGCGGCTCTACCGGTTATACGGGTTATAGCGGTAACACCGGTGAAACCGGCTCTACCGGAGACACCGGCTCTACAGGTGATACTGGCTCTACAGGTGATACAGGCTCTACAGGCTCTACCGGCCACACTGGTGCAGGATATATGGCAACTTCAACAACAACAGAAACCTTTGGTGCCGCAACAACTGTTACCTTGATAACTCAATCAAACTTAGCTTACACGACAGGTGCAAGAGTACGCCTAACACAAGCTGGTTCTTCTCCTAGTCTTTATATGGAAGGACTTGTATCAAGTTATAGCGATACAACTATAGTGATACAAACCGATTTAACCAACGCTGCCGGATCTATCGGTAATTGGAATATAAATTTAGCAGGACAACAAGGCGTTGCGGGCCCTGCAGGCGCGACAACTGGATGGGCCACATTTAGCGGCAATGCACTCACTACCCCTCCGGCTGTTGCTATAGGCACTGCAATACCCGCAGGAAGTCTTACAACAAACAATTATGCCGGAACCTCTGATGCTAAAGACTTTGTTATTGCGACCAACAGATTGGAAAGAATGAGAATATTAGGGCTTGGTGCTAATGCTGGCAATATTGGTATCGGGACAAAAACGCCAACACAAAAATTAGAAATAGTTGGCACTACAGCAACATCTGTGTATCTTAATAGTGCTGTATCTAACTTTCTTCTTTATAACGCAACCGGATCTAACCCACCCGCTTTCACAACCAGAAGTGTCGGTACTAAAATTGTGTTTAGGCCTAGTATAACAGCTACTGCTGTTGATTATGCAATGGGTATTGATGCAAGTACGCTTTGGTATTCGGTGCCTACGGCAAATAATACTTTTTTTCATAAGTTTTATGCCGGCACTACCGAATTAATGAGAATAAGAGGAGATGGAAATGTAGGTATTGGAACAACAACTCCTCTTACCAAATTAGATGTGAATGGAGCTTATTCTGCCCGTATCAGTGTGGCTTTAGCTGCAGCCGCCCCAGTTATTCCTAACAATGTAACTCTTTTCCGCCTGACTGCTGTAGCAGGACCACAATTAAATGCACTTTCACTTCTAGCCCCTGTGGATGGGCAAATGCTTACAATTATTAATGAAGATGGGGACCCTGCAACTTTTGCCGGGTTCACAATACCTGCCAATAACGGTGTCGGTAGTTTTATTTATGTAAGCGCTGCCGGAGCATGGCGAAATACAGCTTCCAGCACGGGAGTGAGTATTCCCTGGAGTTTAACCGGGAATGCAAGTACAACACCTTCCACTTCTGCTATTGGTGTAGCTATTCCTGCTGGACAAAATTATGAAGGAACTTCTGATGCAAAAGATTTTGTTATTGGTACCAGCAATTTAGAAAGAATGAGAGTGCTTAGTACCGGCAATATTGGTATCGGAACAAAAACCCCATCACAATTATTGGAAGTAGCCGGTACTGCTACAGGTATATATCTTAATAGCCTTACATCTAATATTCTTAGCTATAATATTAATGGAGTTGCTCCACCTGCTTTCACAACCAGAAGTGTGGGTACTAAAGTGCTTTTCTATCCTGCAATTACAGCTGCTTCTGTTGATTATGCAATGGGGATTGATGCCAATACGCTTTGGTATTCGATTCCAACTGCAGTTGCTGGTAGTTCGCATAAATTTTATGGGGGAACTACCGAATTAATGAGAATAAGAGGAGATGGAAATGTAGGTATTGGAACAACTACTCCTCTTACTAAATTAGATGTGAATGGAGCTTATTCAGCCCGCATCAGTAGCGCTTTAGCTGCAGCTGTTGTAACCATTCCAAACAATATAAGTCTCTTCAGGCTCACTTTTTCGGCCGCAGGACCCACAGCGCTTTCACTTCTAGCCCCTGCGGATGGACAAATGCTAACCATTATAAATGAAGATAATAACACTGCAACTTTTGCCACGTTCACAATACCTGCCAATAACGGTGTCGGTAGTTTTATTTATGTTAGCGCTGCCGGAGCATGGCGAAATACAGCTTCCAGCACGGGAGTGAGTGTTCCCTGGAGTTTAACCGGGAATACAAGTACAACACCTTCCACTTCTGCTATTGGTACTGCTATTCCTGCTGGACAAAATTATGAAGGAACTTCTGATGTAAAAGATTTTGTTATTGGTACCAGCAATTTAGAAAGAATGAGAGTGCTTAGTACCGGCAATATTGGTATCGGAACAAAAACCCCATCACAATTATTGGAAGTAGCCGGTACTGCTACAGG
>JAHEYA010000317.1 GCA_023251855.1 Bacteroidota bacterium | reverse complement strand
ACACCCTTTAGTAAAATTACCTTTTTTTCATCATCAACATATAGGTAATTCCTGAAACAAAGAATCCTACAAACCATGCATAATTGTAAAGCTGGGAAACCCAATGCCATACAGCATCCTTATCAATTGAGCCAATGGTGGT
Source organism: Bacteroidota bacterium (assembly GCA_023251855.1). GTDB lineage: Bacteria > Bacteroidota > Bacteroidia > 2-12-FULL-35-15 > 2-12-FULL-35-15 > 2-12-FULL-35-15. The sequence continues at coordinate 3,818 of JAHEYA010000317.1, read as the reverse complement.
TAAAAAACCCGGAATGTTCGGAACAATACCAAGCAACAACGCAATTATTGCGAATTTATTAAACCCATTTTTGAAAGTATATAGTCCTTTTAACTTATATAATTCATTTACATTCAGATTTTGTTTCCGAATAAAATAATAATCTGCGATCATGATCCCTCCTATTGGCCCTAAAAGACTGGAATAAGCAATTAGCCATGTAAAAATATATCCGGTAGGATCAGCAATAAGTTTCCAGGGGAAAATAAGCAACCCAATTATACCTGTAATGTATCCACCTGTTTTAAAACTGATTTTTGATGGAGATAAATTTGCAAAATCATTTGCCGGACTAACAATATTCGCTGCAATATTAGTAGCGAGCGTAGAAATTGTAACAGCTATCATAGCAACACTCACCAGCATTTTACTTTCAAATTTTCCGGCAAGCACCAATGGATCCCAAATGGTTTCGCCATATATAATAAGAGTTGCAGAAGTTACTACTACACCAATAAATGAAAATAAAGTCATAGAAGCCGGTAATGCAATTGCTTGTCCCATTATTTGTGCCCTTTGACTTTTTGCATAACGCGTGAAGTCAGGAATATTAAGAGATAATGTTGCCCAAAAACCAACCATACCTGTTAAAGCAGGAAAAAAATAATTCCAAAAGTCAGTATTTGTAGCGAATTTAGAAGGCTGAGAAAGTATAGGTCCTAAACCATGACCGGCTGAAATAGCCCAAAACAAAAGCGCTAAGGCAGCAATAGGAAGAAAAAAAGCTTTAAACACCAACAGTTTTTTTATGCTGTCCACACCAAGATAAACCACAAACATATTAATTAGCCAGAATGCAAAAAAAGTGATTGCGGGCCCTGTTTGCAAGCCAAATGAATTCGGAAAAATTTGAGGTAAGGTCCCTAAGGAGGGAAACCATAGGTTAAGCATCAAGTACAACGCATATCCACCAATCCATGTTTGAATACCAAACCAACCACAAGCAACAATAGCGCGCAGAACAGCAGGAATATTAGCACCCAACACACCAAAGCTTGCTCTTGCAAAAACAGGGAAAGGAATACCATATTTGGCACCGGCATGACCGTTTAATATCATTGGGATAAGAACTACAGTATTACCAATAAAAATAGTAAGAATAGCTTGCCACCAATTCATACCGCCACCTATGAGTGAACTTGCAAGCATATAGGTAGGGATACATAAACTCATACTAATCCAAAGAGCTGCATAATTCCAGGTGTTCCAGGAACGTTTGGATTGTTCAACCGGAGCAAGATCTTCACTATAAAGTTTGGAAGATTGTTCTTTTAAAGATTCATCAGTCATTAAAAAAAAATTTTAGTTTTCAATAAAATGGTACTAAGTCCTCAACATAGCCTTTACAGGATTAGACAAGGCCTTCTCAGTTTAAACCAGCTGCTCAAAGTGCAAGAGAAAATCAACCTTAAACTTTCCATAAATAGTTACAGTACAAATATAATTTTTTTCATCAAATCATTATTTATTCCTTACTTAATAATCTTTATTCACAATACTACGTTTATAAGATTTTAGCATTATTTTATTTCAACCCAAGTCGATTTGTATTTTTACTCATTAAAGTCTAAGAACATTTTTAAAATTAATGGTAGAGCCCAAAAAAAATAATTTAAAAAATACACTCAAAGAAGGCAAGACTGAAAAGGGAGCTAAAGCGAAGGCTAAGAGCACATCTGGCGATAAAAAAAACAATTCGGATGAACGTGTTCCCAAATCTGCAATTGCTGAAAAACTTGCTTCTGTTTTTGCATTTGCAAATAATGATCGTTTTCAGAAAATAGTTGGATTAACGCTTTTATTATTTTCCGTTTATTTAACGATTGCCTTTATCTCTTATCCATTTACCGGTACTTCCGACCATTCAAAAGTAATGGGCAAATTATTTTCTCCCGATGTTAAAGTTGCTAACTGGTTAGGAAAATTTGGTGCTTTATTATCACATGTTTTTCTTTATAAATGGTTTGGCGTTTCTTCTATACTTTTTGCGTTCTTGGGACTGGTAACGGGTATGCGTATTTTTTTTCAGATCGGTCCTTCCAATATCAGGAAAATATATATTTATTCGTTTTTCTTTTTGGTCTTTATTTCTCTAACTCTTGGTTATGCAATTACAGACCCTGAGTTCCTTTATCTTGGGGGTGCTTACGGATATACGATGAGTACTATCTTAAATGAATTTTTAGGATTCATTGGCACCGGCTTTTTATTGTTCTTTATTTTTATTGTGTTCCTGATCGCTGCTTTTAATACTTCATTTAATCTGAATAAAAAATCTACCATTGTTGCAGAAACCAATCCTCAACCAATAATTGATACTGAAGAAAAAAAAGAAATTGTAAATGAAGAAATCAATGAATTACCTGTTGTAAATGAGCTTATTATTACTAACAATGAGCAACACGATATTGTTGAAGAAGTTGAAAAAGTAGAAATAAAGGAAGAGGCTGTATTGACAACTACTTCAGAAGATGATATTCAATTTACGGTAGTTAATGTTGAAAATAAAGAAGAAGAATTAAGCCCCGAACAAATCGGAGAAGCTTTGATTGCGCAAGTTGGAGAGTATGATCCTACATTAGACCTTGGTTCCTATCAATTCCCGCATATTGATCTGTTAGAAAACTATGGTGGCTCCAAAGATATTGTTATCAATACAGAAGAGCTTAATACCAATAAAGATCAAATCTTAAAAACCCTTGGTGATTATGGAATTGAGATTCAAAAAATAAAGGCTACTGTTGGCCCTACAGTTACATTATACGAGATTATTCCTGCAGCAGGTGTACGTATCTCCAAAATTAAAAATCTGGAAGATGATATTGCTTTAAGTCTTTCTGCCCTTGGTATCCGTATCATTGCTCCAATACCCGGTAAAGGAACAATTGGTATTGAGGTTCCGAATCTCACCCCTGAAATGGTTCCTATGCGTTCACTCTTGGTGTCCGAAAAATTTCTGAATACAACTATGGATCTTCCAATTGCATTAGGTAAAACTATCAGTAATGAAACATTTATTTTTGATCTTGCAAAAATGCCACACTTATTGATGGCAGGGGCTACCGGACAAGGTAAATCTGTTGGCTTAAATGCAATTTTGATTTCATTACTTTATAAAAAACATCCTTCTCAAATTAAATTTGTGTTGGTTGATCCTAAAAAAGTGGAGTTGACTTTATTTAATAAAATCGAACGTCATTTCCTTGCAAAGCTGCCTGATAGTGCTGATGCAATTATTACTGACACTAAAAAAGTAGTTCATACACTCAGTTCATTATGTATTGAAATGGATCTGCGTTATGATTTGTTGAAAGAAGCACAGGTAAGAAATATAAAAGAATACAACACTAAATTTATTGCACGTAAACTCAATCCCAATAATGGACATAAATTTTTGCCCTATATCATTTTGGTGATTGATGAGTTTGCTGATTTAATTATGACAGCCGGAAAAGAAGTGGAAACGCCAATTGCCCGACTAGCTCAATTAGCTAGAGCTATTGGTATTCACTTGATTATTGCAACACAACGGCCATCTGTTAATATTATCACCGGAACAATTAAAGCTAACTTTCCGGCACGTATTGCTTTTAGGGTAACTTCAAAAATTGATTCACGTACTATTTTGGATACCGGTGGAGCGGACCAGTTGATTGGCCGTGGCGATATGCTTTTATCAACTGGTAATGATGTAATACGGTTGCAGTGTGCTTTTGTTGATACTCCTGAAGTTGATAAAATATGTGACTTTATTGGCAGTCAGCGCGGTTACCCGGATG